>CAKUYG010000015.1 GCA_934702165.1 uncultured Bacteroidales bacterium
GCATTCATCTTCTCCGGAAGATAGATCAGCACCGAGCGGTAGCCGCTCTCAAGAGCGCTGAGCGACAGGGTCTCAAGCAGATGCTTGGCCTCACTGACGGCTATAAGGGAATTTTTACCCTCGATTCCGAGAGCTGAGGAGAGCTGGGTCTCCGTGAAATAAGGGTTGGATGCTGCCAGTTGCCTGAACTGCGCCACATATTGAAGGGAAATGGTGGAAGCAGCTGTAGGATAAACGAAATGCACATCCGGGTGGATGAATTTCGATATCTTGTTGCAGGCCGGGCAGACCCCGCAGGAATCACCGCCGGTGCGGTGTTCACAATAGAGATATTGCAGGAAGGCTATACACAAAGGAAAGGCCCCGCCACCGTCATCCTCCTGGAACATGATAGCATGCGGCACCTTGCCGGAATCAACCATCCCGACCAGTGCCTTGACGACATCTTCGTTTCCATGCAGCTGCCCGAACCTCATACCTGCCTGAATGCGTTGAAGCACGCTATTTCTGCCAAAGCGTCTTTGAAGGGAGAATCAGGGAACGGCTTCAGGGCGTCCACAGCCTTGTCTATATACTTCGTGAGCCTGGCGGCAGCATAATCGATACCGCCCTTTTCGATCACGAAATCATGCAGTTCCCCGCAGTATTCCGGATGTTCGTGTATCCGCAGAATCTTGGCACGCACCTGGGAATCATCCCCGATGGCGGACAGGGCGCCGATAAGAGGAAGGGTTATCTTCTGCTCCCTCAAGTCAACCCCCACCGGTTTTCCGAGCTCGCCGGTGCCGGCATAGTCAAGGATATCGTCCTTTATCTGGAAAGCGGTACCAAGGGCCAGAGCGTAAGCCTTCGCAGCCTTCTGCCGCTCCTCCGACGCATCCACTGAACAGGCCCCGGACTCGGCGGCGGTCACAAAAAGGGAAGCGGTCTTGCACCTTATGATCCTGAAATAGTCTTCCTCTGTCGTATCCGCTGCGGAAGCTTTCTCAAGCTGGTACATCTCCCCTTCCGCCAGATCTGTAAGAGTGCGTGAGAAAAGCCTCACCACCTTGGAAAATCTGTCGGTTGCGAATACGGTCTCCACAGCCTTTGCCAGCCAGTAGTCACCCACCAGCACAGCTGCCGAAGGCCCGAGCAAAGCCGCAACTGTCGGCATCCCGCGACGCTCGCTGCTCTCATCCGCCACATCATCGTGCATCAAGGTAGCATTGTGCAGAAGTTCAGAAGCTGCAGCATAGTGCAACGTATCATCGTTCGGTTCTCCCAAGGCCTTGGCGACAAGCATGCAGATGAGCGGGCGCAGCATCTTGCCGGAATGGGAGAGAACCCTGGAATTGACATCCTCAAGCAGAGCCACATCAGAATGCAGATCCTTGCGGATCAGTTCGCGCATACGCGTCCAGTCCTCTCCAAGCAACGATATGATCCCGCCTATGTTCACAGCAGCGCTTTGACTTCTTCGACTGTCTGAGGAAAACTGATCAGGGACATCGCCGATGCATCCATGAAGCCTTCACGGACGTACTTCTCAAGCTGTTCCTTGAACGGCTGATAGAAACCGTCCACATTGAAGACGATGACCCTGCCTTTGTAGAGGCCCATCTTCGCCAGACAGAATGTCTCGGCAAGTTCATCCAGAGTGCCGATACCGCCCGGGAGGGCTACAGCGAGGCAAGTTCCTTCCCGCATTGCATCTTTACGCTCGGACATCTTGTCCGTCCAAATGCAGCTGGTCAGGGCCGGATGTTCCAGCCCCTTCATGAAGCGCGGGATTGCACCTATCACCTCTACACCATGACGGGATGCCTCGTCGCAGATGACACCCATAGTGCCTTTGACTGTCCCCCCGGAGACGATGTCATATCCAGACAAACAAGCCGCACGGACGATTTCCCGTGCAGCTTGATTGTATTCGGCCTTTATGTCGTGACTGGCGGAACAGAAGAATACCGCCTTTTTTTCTGACATACTAGAAAAGGAATGCCACTGAAGCGGCTACGCCGTTGCACTTGCTGGAAGAGATCTCCTTGGAGATGGTGCCGACATTGATGCTCTGTCCGTAAACGTCCCCGAGATTCCAGAAATACTTGACTGACACCTGAATGTGGCGGAGCACCTCTGCACCGACACCGAGGCTGACACCATACTCAAGCTTGTTCTTGACATTGTCCCAGGAGTCGTTGACGTCATCGATGTTCTCGATCTTGACCTCGTTCTTGACGGCATAACCGATGAACGGCTCGACAAAACCATAGGCACGCACAAGGGATCCGATACCGATACCTGCCTGAACCTGTACAGGAACCTCTATATATCCGGTCTTGTAGTCCACAGCCACATCCTTTACTCCCGCGATCTCACCGAACTTGGTTCCCTTCATGTTGTAAATGATGGAAGGCTGGATAGCAAGAATATTGCCCAATCCGAGCTTGTAGGTGAGACCGACATGGTACTGGTTGACATTCTTCACGTCTGCGTATGCTGACTCGACGTCGGTGGCTGATGAGGTGAGACCGGCGATGATGCCGACCTGGGCGTTGGCGGACCATGCTGCAAGCAGGGTAGCCGCGATGATAAGGATCTTTTTCATTTTGTTAAATCAGTTTTTCGATTCTTTGAGTTATCTCCTGTTTTGACACGACTCCCACAGTCCTGTCCACGAGTTCCCCGTTCTTAAAGAAGAGAAGTGTCGGGATGTTGCGTATGCCGTACTTCATGGAGATGTCTTCGCAGTCGTCAACGTTGCATTTGGCCACGACCGCACGGCCTTCATATTCAGCGGCGACCTCGTCCACAGTCGGGGAGAGGACACGGCAAGGGCCGCACCATGTGGCCCAGAAATCTATCAAAACAGGCTTCGGAGAAGAGAGGATCTCCGCGATGTTTGCGTCATTTACTACTGTTGCCATATTTGTAATAATTTAAAAATCCGCCGTTCTGCAATGAGCGGCGGATACAAAGTTAAGAATTTAATAGAAAGTTTCAATACCCCAGACAAAAGCCCTGAGGCCCAGGTCCGGAGAAGCTTTGTCTTTCTCCTTCAAGACAGAGAGTATCGGCTCCACCTTCTCATCGGGCACCATCGTCAGGATGGCATGGTTCATCTCAGGCCATGCATGGCTGCCCAGGTGAGGAGTGCCGTTGAACCCTCCCTTGCCCTGGATATCCTGCCAGCGGGTGTAACCGCGCTGCCCCAGAGCTGCCAGAGCCTCCACGATCTCTTCGTTGTAGGCCTGGTTATATGCTATGAACATCGCTTTCATTTGTTTTTCCTCCTTTCTTGTCTGCTTGCGAACGCACAATATACTGTAGGTATGAGCACGAGGGTCACGAGGGTAGATATCGTAAGACCCCAGCACACGGTCACACCGAGGGAACGCCACATCTCCGAACCTTCACCGGTGCCGATCGCCATCGGCACCATACCGAGCACGGTGGTGAGGGTCGTCATGAGAATAGGCCTGAGTCGGCTCTTGGCCGCCGTGGTGGAAGCGTCACGGATGTTCATCCCCCTCTCACGGCATAGTATAGTATAATCAATCAATACGATACCGTTCTTCACCACGACACCGATCAAGATGATGATACCGATCATAGCCATCACACCGAGCGCCGTACCGGTGATGCGAAGTCCGAGCAGCACGCCGACAAGGGCGAACGGAACGGAGAACATGATCACGAACGGAGCCATGAACGACTCGAACTGGGAAGCCATCACCATGTATACGAGGATCACCATAAGGACAATCAGCACGAGCAGGTCGGAGAACATGTCTTGCTGGTCTTCATAATCTCCGGCGATCACCGTAGATATGCCGGTAGGCATCTGCGTCTCGGATATCACCTTGTTTGCCGCCGCCACAGCATCACTGAGGGCCGCGCCCTGGGCGACGATTCCGGTGACGGTGATGAGCCTCTCACGGTCTTTACGTTCAATGGTCGGAGGCACCAGTGTCTCCACAACCTCTCCGAGATCCTTCATGCGGATCTGCTGCCCGGCGGCGTTGGTGACAAGGATATTCTCCATGTCTTCCACGCTCTTGCGGAACTCCGGAGCATAACGGACACGGATCTTGTACTCGTCTCCGTCCTCGCGGTAGTATGAAGCTACGGAACCGCTCATCGCGGCGCTGAACGCAGAGGCCGCAGCAGTTGAAGTCAAGCCGTTGAGGGCGAGCTTAGTACGGTCGAAATTCATCTGGAATTCCGGTGTATACTCATCTCGGCTCAAGGTGACCTGCGTGAAGGCCGGATCTTTGAGCATCCCGGACTGGAGCTGACGGGCCACGAGGTCGGTGTTGTCGAAGCTGTAGCCGTAGACCTCAACCTTGATGGATGTTGCTCCGCCCATTCCGCCGCCGCCTTCGGTGACGAGAGCCCTGCGGATCTCCGGATGCGAAGCAAGCACTCCCCTGACCACATCAGCCAGTTCAGCGGAGCTACGCTCACGTGTGCTGCTGGTACCGATATTGATGTTCATGGAAATCAAGTGGGTACCGTTGCTCTGCATGGAGGCGAAAGTATTATCGGAGTCGGCCTGCCCGAATGTACCGTTGATGATGTGGGCTTCAGGCACAGCTGCCTCGATCTCATCGTATATCTTGTTGTAAAATCCTCTGGTGACCTCTTGTGCCGTACCCATAGGGAGTTCCACAGTCACAGACAGACGGTCGGAGTCGCTATGCGGGAAGTACTCGGTCTTCAAGCCAGGCACCAGCAGCACCATCGCAAGCACGAACACCCCTGCAAAGGTGAAAATCACCGTCTTACGGCGCTTCGTCGCCCAGTGGATAACATGAGCATAACCGCGGGAGATCTTGTCCAGGAACTTGTTGATCGGGATGAATATCGCATCATAAGCTTTACCGTGCTGCACATTAGGTTTGAGCCAACGTGAGCAGAGCATAGGCACAAAGGTAAGGGCCGCCGTAGTGGAGACTATCATGATGATGCTGACAATCCATCCAAGCTGGCGGAACATGATACCGGCCATACCGCTGATCATGGTGAGAGGCAGGAATACGCAAAGCATCGTGAGGGTAGAAGCCACAACGGAGATGCCCACTTCAGAAGTGCCGTGGACAGCGGCCTCCTTAGGTTTCTCACCTCGGGCGATGTGCGTGGACACGTTCTCCAACACCACGATGGCATCATCCACGACCATACCGATCGCTATGGCAAGCGCGGACATTGAGATGATGTTAAGCGTGTTGCCGGTGGCGTACAGATAAATCAGGGAAGCCAGAAGCGCTATAGGGATGGAGAGCACAATGATGACCGTAGACTTCCAGTTCCCGAGGAATATGAACACCACAAACCCTACGACAAGGAAGGTGATTATGATGGTCTCGAAGAGGGTCTTGATGGTGTTGATGATCTCGGTGGATCCATCGACGAAAGTGACGATGTTGATGTCGGAAGGCAGGGTCGGCTGGATTTTGGAAAGCTGCTTCTTGACATTTCTGATCACATTGACCGTATTGGCTCCTGACTGCTTCTGGATAATGATACGGGCGGCACGCTGGCCGTTGGTATAAGACTCCTGCTCACGCTCTTCGCCCCCGTCATGGATGGTGGCGACATCCTTGAGATACACAACGTTGCCGTCCTTTGAGCCCACCACAACGTCGAGCAGCTCTGACGGGTCCGTAAATTCTTTCTGCACACGCAGAGTGTAGGTCTCGGAACCTATGTCGATGTTGCCGGAAGGCATGTTGCGGTTCTCAGCAGCGATGATAGATGATATTGTACTGATGCTGAGATTGTAAGCCTGGAGCTTGACAGGGTCGCAGTAGACCTGTATCTCACGGGACGGAGCTCCGCTGACGGACACCGTACCCACTCCTTTGACACGGGCCAAAGGAGTAGAAAGTTTGTCGTCCAATATCTTGTCAAGACCTTCAAGACTCTCGTCCGCCGTGGCGGAGAGCATCATGATAGGCATGTCGTCCGCGCTGAACTTGAATATGACCGGAGTCGTGGCCCCGTCCGGCAGAGCGGAGTTGACCATGTCCAGCTTGTCACGGACATTGTTGGTGGCCTCTTCAATGTCAGTACCATATTCGAATGTAAGAGTCAGCAAGGAGATGTTCTCCTTGGACTGGGAGTTCAGTTCCTTGAGGTCCTCGACACCGTTGAGGGCGTTTTCCAGGACCTTGGTAAGGTTGGTCTCGATGTCCTGGGCATTGGCACCCTGATACGAGGACATCACCATGATGGTATTTGCGTCAAACTCCGGGAACTGCGCGATGGAGGTCCTGCTCACGGAGAAGAATCCGAGCACCGCGAACGCGATAAAGACCAGCGCAGTGGTTACCGGCTTGCTGACGGCCGAACGGTAGATGCTCATTTCACCACCTCCACTTTAATGCCGGACCTCAGGGCTGACTGGCCTTCGGTGACAACCTTCTCCCCTTCCTCAAGCCCGGAAAGGATCTCGTAATTGGAGCCGAAATGGCGGCCGAGCGTCACGAGCTTCAATTCAACGGTCCCGTCATCCTTGAAGACATATACCTGCCTTTGGCCGGAACCCTGCTGCTTCATGACAGCGGCGTCAGGCACCACTACACTGTTGCGGTCACCCATGTTGACAGTGACGCGGGCATACATCCCCGGACGGACAAGCCTGTCGGCATTAGGAATAAGTATCTCGACCTTTACCGTATGGGTGGACGGGTCAATTACAGGATATACCCGGGATACGCTGCCGGTGAACGTCTTGCCAGGAAGGGCATCTGCGGTGACGCTGACCTTGTCTCCCTTCTTGACCCTACTATAGTCTGCCTCGGAGACGCCCACAAGAAGTTTGACCGGTGTGATCTGCTGGACCACATATATAGGAGATGCCATGGCATACATGTCTCCGCGGTCATAGTTGCGGGCAGATACCACTCCGTTCACAGGAGCACGGAGAATGGTGTTGTCCAGAAGGTTCTGATAGCTGGACTTGGAGACGTTGTATGCAAGTTCAAGTGCATCGTAGTCTGACTGGGAAATTCCTCCCTCACCGAGAAGAGCCTTGACACGGGCAAGTTCGACCTCATCGTTCTTGAGTTTGAGGGCGGCCTGATCCAGCTGCACCCTGTCCATCTCGGCAAGCACCTGGCCCGCGGAGACGAAATCCCCGACTTCGACATTGAGCTTGACGATACGGTTGCCGCTCTGAGGGGCGATATTGTTGACTACATTGGCCTGCACGGTGGAAGAATACACCTCTTCCTGCGGCACCACCTGCTTCGTGGCTGTCACCACAGACACAACCGGCGTCTGTGCTGCCATAGTCTGCTCCGCCTTCTGGCCTCCCTTGTTGCCGGCACAGCTGCAGACAGCCGCAGCCAGCGCCATACCCATTATCAGTTTATTATTCATTGTTGTATGTTTTATTCAATTGGACATTTCCGTCTTCGTCGATGAAATCGGCACCGAGCGTCCCCTCAAGGTTGGCCTTGGCCGTGACGAAATTATATACTGCCTGTGACAGGGTCAGGCTGGCCTGCGTGAGCGCAAGCTGCGCATCGTTGAGATCCGTAAGGGTACTGCGGCCCACGTTGTAGGAGCGCTGCGCGATGTCGTATGCCTTGGTGGCGGACTCAAGGGCGCTCTGCGCGGAGCTGTAGCTCTTCATCGCCGTCTCCATCTGATTGAGATACTGACGGATGGAGATCCTCAACTGACGCTCGGTGTTCTCTCGCTGCACTGTGAGCTCAGCACTCTGGACCTTGGCGGAACGCACGGCATTGTAACGCTTGCCGCCGGAGAATATAGGAATCTGGAGACTCAGGCCCACCATAGAATAAGGAGACCACTTGTACTCGCTGAAATTGAAGTCATTGGTCATGGCGTTCATGCTGTATGAGAATGACAGCGCGAGGGTAGGAAGATAGGCATACTGCTGCATCTTCACCGTCGAAGCGAGTTGCTCCGCCTGGATGGAGAGCTGGCGCATAGTCGAGTTGTTGTCCAATGAGAGATCCTCGGAAGCCTTGATGTCATAAAGCATCGTGTCGGCGTAGTCTGACAGGGAGCCGGAGACATCGATATTCTCATCAAGGCTGACTCCCATCACCGCCTTGAGCTGCCAAAGTGACAGCACAACGGAACTCTCGGCATCATAGACATTCGGAATCGCATTGGCGAGAGTCGTCTTGGCACGTGCCAGATCAAGGTCCGAAGCCCGCTGCGCATTGTATTTGCGCTGAGTCTGCTCAAGATTCTCAAGAGCGTTCTCATAGACGGACTTGTATACCTTGAACGCCTCTTTGGCAAGAAGGCAGGAGAAATACGCCTGCTTGACCTGGTTGACAGTCTCCAGACGTGAGCTGCGGGCTTTTTCCACCGCAAGTTCCACACTCTGCCCGCTCACCCTGATGCTCTCCCAGAGCTGGGCATTCACCAGAGGCATGGAAGCGGAGATACCCGCCGACCAGGTGTTCCACCGTCCTACTTCTATTCCTCCGCCTGAAGTCATAGTCCCAGAACCGCTTGACTCACCGGAACTTTCAGATCCTTCAGACTCCGAACCGCCGCCCATTGCGGACATGTCGAAGTCCATGTACATCACCTGCTTCTTGATGGTACGCTGATAGTTGGCCGTACCATCCACCTGAGGAAAAAGGGAAGCATAGGTGCCTTTGCGCTCATATCCGCTGCGCTCCACCTCCATGTCCGCCACTTTGACAGAGGCGTTTTCGCTTACTGCGATCTGGAGAGCCTGTTCGAGGGAGATGAGTTTCGGTGCCGAGAGAGTGTCGGAAGCCTGGGCCGGCTCCTGAGCCGATGCCAAGCCGCTGACTGTCAGCGCCACGAAAGAAAACAATACTAACTTCTTCATACACTAAAATAACGCAGGCACGGATTATACCAAATCCGTGCCATCCGCTATAATATAGGTATGAAGTTCTGTTACTTCTTTTTTACAGTACCGCTCACCGCAGCAGGCTCACGGTGAATATACGACCAGACGAGAATCCCGATGCCTGCAAGTACAAAAGGAATAGAGAGAAGCTGCCCCATATTGAGGGCCATCCCCTGTTCGAAGCCGACCTGCGGCTCCTTGATGAACTCGATGAGAAAGCGCATCCCGAAGCACCCGATGAGGAACACTCCGAAGAAGAAGCCCCTGTAGACCTTGTCAAGTTTATATTTGTACACCCATACCAGAATGAGCCCGAGCAACAGATAGGAAAATGCCTCGTAAAGCTGGGTCGGATGCTTGGGCTCCGTCTCGCCGCGGAGGTCGAAGATGAAACCCCACGGCAGGCTGGTCACATCCCCGTAGATCTCGGAGTTGAAGAGGTTGCCGAGGCGGATCATGCAGCCTGCGAATGCCACTGTGATGCAGAGACGGTCCATTATCCACATGAAGTCAAATCCGTTCCTCTTTCCATAATGAACTGAATACCACCACATTGCAAACAGTAATGCTATGGCTCCGCCATGGCTCGCAAGCCCTCCTTTCCATGGCATGAATATCTCAAGGAACCCCTTCCATGATCCGAGATAATAATCCGGCTGGTAGAAAAGGCAGTGCCCCAGGCGCGCACCGACAATGGTAGCGATGAGCAGGGTATAAAGGAGCGGATCCATAAGCCTCTGGTCCACGCCCTCCCGGCGGAAAAACCACCTGAACAGATACCAGCCTATCACGAAGCCGGACACGAAAAGCAGCGAATACCACCTTATCTGGAGGCCGCCTATATGAATAAGGACAGGATCAACGTGCCAATGCACGAAAAGAAGATCAAGCATAACAAAGCATTTGGCGCAAATTTAAACAAAAAAATCCGCCCGACCACATGGCCGGACGGATAAAGTCTATAGGTATCAGCGATTATTCTTCAATTGCTGCTATGCCAGGAAGCACCTTGCCCTCAAGAGCCTCAAGCATGGCCCCGCCACCGGTAGAGACGTAGCTTACCTTGTCGGCATAGCCCATACGGGTCACTGCAGCCACAGAGTCGCCGCCGCCCACGAGGGTGTATGCACCCTTGGCAGTGGCCTCGGCGAGATCCTCTGCGATCTGCAGGGTACCGCCGGCGAATTTCTCCATCTCGAACACTCCGACAGGGCCGTTCCAGAGCACAGTCTTGGAGTCGAGGATGATCTTCTTCCAGTTCTCGAGAGACTCAGGACCGGCGTCCATTCCCTCCCAGCCGTCAGGAATCTCGTGAGACGGCACGAGCTTGGTATTGGCGTCGTTGCTGAAGTCATCAGCTACGAGGGTCTGCACAGAAAGGGAGATCTTCACGCCCTTCTCCTTGGCCTTGGCAAGGATTTCGAGAGCCTGCGGGATAAGATCGTCTTCGTGGAGGGATTTGCCGATCTTGCCGCCCTCAGCCTTGATGAATGTATATCCCATTCCGCCGCCGATGATGAGGTTGTCCACCTTGTCGAGAAGATTCTCGAGCACGGCAAGTTTGGATGACACTTTTGAACCACCGATAATGGCGGTGAACGGACGCTTCGCGTTCTTGAGCACATTGTCAATAGCCTTGATCTCGCCGAGCATCAGGTAGCCGAACATCTTGTCGTTCGGGAAGTACTTGGCGATGAGGGCGGTAGAGGCGTGGGCACGGTGAGCGGTGCCGAATGCGTCGTTGATATAGCAGTCACCGTAGGAAGCGAGGGTCTTGACGAACTCCTTCTGGCTCTCCTTCACGGCAGCCTTGGCAGCCTTCTTCTCCTCGTCGGTGGCGTCATCGGCGAGTCCGCGAGGTTTGCCCTCCTCCTCGGCGTAGAAACGCAGGTTCTCGAGAAGCAGGACCTCTCCCGGCTTGAGAGCAGCGGCCTCAGCCTGGGCCTTCATGCAGTCAGGAGCGAACTTCACCGGCACTCCGAGGCACTCCGAAACATGGTCCACGATGTGCTTGAGAGAGAACTTGGCATCCACTCCCTTCGGTCGGCCGAGATGGGACATGATGATGAGTGAACCGCCGCCTGCAAGGACCTTCTTCAAGGTCGGGATGGCTGCACGGATGCGGGTGTCGTCGGTGATTTCGAACTTGTCGTTGAGAGGGACGTTGAAGTCAACCCTGACCAGGGCCTTCTTTCCCTTAAAATCATAAGAGTCAATGTGCTGTTGCATATAGAAATGATATTAATCTCAATTCTGCAAATTTAGCAATTTTCTCCATATCTTTGCACCCGCTATGATAGAATACCCTGGAACATTCTGGAAAGACTACGAGCTGGTCGACTCAGGAGACGGAGAAAAGCTCGAGAGATTCGGCCCCTACATGCTGATACGCCCGGAGCCGAAGGCCCTTTGGGCCAAGTCCATGAGCAGCAAGGAATGGGAAAGGGCCGCTCATACCCGTTTCCGCCCCGGCGCAGGCTTCGGCAAGGCCGGCAAGGAGGACAGCGGCACCTGGGAGAGACTCAAGCGCAGCGAGGACCAGTGGCACATCCGCTACGCAGGATCCCCGGGCGGGCCGGAGTTCTCCCTGCGCTTGGGGCTCACATCATTCAAGCATGTCGGCGTATTCCCAGAGCAGGCCCCGAACTGGGATTACATCTACCGCCAGACACGCCGCCTCGCCGGAAGCGGGCGCAAGCCCAAGATCCTCAACCTCTTCGCCTACACCGGAGCTGCCTCTCTCGCAGCTAAGGCAGCAGGTGCCGACGTGACCCATCTGGACTCGGTACGGCAGGTTGTCACATGGGCGAGAGGGAACATGGAAGCCTCCAGGCTCGACGGGATCAGGTGGGTCGTGGAGGACGCCATGAAATTCGCCAAGAGAGAAGAGCGCCGAGGCAATGTCTATGACGGGATCATAATGGATCCTCCTGCCTACGGGCACGGCCCCGACGGGGAGAAATGGAAACTCGACGAGTGCCTCTTCGAGATGATGGGCAGCATAAAATCAATACTTGCTCCCAAGGACAGCTACCTCGTCCTCAACCTCTACTCCAACGGCTTCTCCCCTCTTCTCGGGGAGACGGTGGTCAAGCAGGCCTTCGGCCTCGGGAAAGACGCCGAAATAGAATCGGGAGAACTTGCCCTCGCCGACCGGTTCGGAAAAGCTCTCCCGCTCTCTGTGGTTGTGCGCCTGAAGCGCTAACCCCTGTTCTCTTCCGGAGACACTCCGAGCATGGCCATAAAGCCATCTTTCAGCTGTTTGCTCATGTCCTTGTCCCCTCCTTTCTCCATCACTTCCGCAAGGAAATAGATATAGTTGCCAATCAGCTCGAAATCTTCCTTGGCGTAAGCATAGAAGCGACTGTAGAAGTTTGCCGAGATCAGCAGCTGCTCTGCCATCTCCTCCCCGAGTTCGCGGGCCTTGTCGGCAGCACCGAGCTTATAGTAGTCCTCGACCATACTGATGACCATGTAGTCGTTGCCGGAGAACCCTACAGGCACTCCTTCCAGAGGGAAGTCACGGGTGACGCTCCGGCACTTGTCCAGCATCTCCATGGCCCTGTCCGTTTCACCCGCCCTGATGAAGGCATTCGCCGCCGTGACGAACATCCCCCGCAGGGACAGCACTCCCATGTGGGTGTACTGGTTCTGATAATCGATGAAATAGTCCCCGGCAGCCACGGCATCCCACTTGTAGACCTGCGTCATCTTGCGGTAGAGGTCATCGGTGTCCACAAAACCGGCCACGGTAGTGGTGGTCTTGTTCTTTATAGGTATCAGTTTGAATGAGTATCCTTCATATTCAAGGTATTCTTTGATACCTATATTGATGTCCCCTCCCATGCTCAGCAAGTTGATCGGTCTGTCCCACTGATACCCGGACAGAAGATCCAGCATGAAGAGTTCCGGCTTTGTGAGCATGTCCTTGTCCTTAGGGATGGTGATGATGATGGAATCCGGGATCTGGGAGGCGTACTTGGCATCGAGGATGCCGGAACGGATCACATTGTCCCTGTTGACCGGAATGGAGATCTTGCGTGAGGCTATGTAGTCCACCCTGCGGCCGCTCGTCATCGGGGCCTTTACCTTCGGATTGCGGAAGAGGGCCATCACATCGGCGATGCTGGTGACCTCGTTGCGGGTGTCGTAGACCGGCACGTACTCATTGGTGCCGTAAAGGTACTGGTCCTGCCCGACAGAAAGCGCGAGCGGAGCTGATTCGTTGACCGCCCACTTCATCTGGTCGATGTGCCAGTCGGTCCCGAGCAGGGAGGTGTTGCAGATGCGCACATCCGGGCGGACGTTCTCCACTTCCTGGGCGTACCACAGAGGGAAGGTGTCGTTGTCCCCGTGGGTAACCAGAATGCCGTTCTCCCCCACTGAATTGAGGTAGTTCGTGGCCATCTCCACAGCGGTGCGGCGGTTGGATCTGTCATGGTCATCCCAGTTCTGCGCGGCCATGAGAGCCGGCACGCAGAGACAGGCCACAGTCGTCAAAGCGGACACTGCCACGCCTCCCCTGCCCTTGAGGGCTTTCTCCAGAAGGCTGTACAGGCCGGCGACCGCCATTCCTATCCAGGCGGAGAAGAAATAGAACGAGCCGGCGTAGGCATAGTCCCTCTCACGCACCTGGTAAGGAGGCTGGTTGAGATATATCACGATGGCGATGCCTGTCATGAAGAACATCAGGAAGTTGAGCCAGCAGCCCCTCTTGTCCTTGTCGAACTGGAAGAACAGGCCGATAAGGCCGAGCAGCAGAGGCAGGAAGAAATAGTGGTTCTTCCCCTTGTCTTGAGCCAGTACAGCCGGAGCGTCGCTCTGGTCGCCAAGGCGGAACTCATCGATGAACTTCACGCCACTCTCCCAGTTGCCGTGGAATATGTCCCCCGGGCTCGGCGAGTGCACCTGGTTCTGGCGGCCGACAAAGTTCCACATGAAGTAGCGCCAATACATCCAGTTCATCTGATAGTCAAAGAAATAGTGCAGGTTGGCACCCATCGTCGGCTTGCGGTGTGTGCTGCCCGGCAACTTGGTTCCTTTGCCGTCTGTGTAGTACTCGTAAAACTCCTCGTAGCGTCCGTCAGGACTTGAACTCCACATCCTCGGGAAAAGCATCTTGCCTTCAGACAGGTACTTCGCGTCCACCGGCCCGTCAACCTTCTTGTACTTCCCGTCCAGCGGAGCCCAATACTTCGAAGTCTTTAGTTCGAACGGAGCATCGTAATACTGCCCGTACAGCAGAGGCGTCGAGCCGTACTGCTCACGCGAAAGGTAGCGCACCAGTGTGAACGCGTTGTCCGGCTGATACTCGTTGGTCGGAGTCTTGGCACAGGAGCGGATAATGTCTATGCTGAATACCGAGAATCCTATGATGATGGTGGTGAAGCAGAGCAGTGCAGTGTTGAGGAAGCGCTTCTGCTTCTTGAGTGTCACGAAAAGACCCCAGAAGCACAAGGCGAGCAGTGCCACGATGAAGAACGCCGCACCGCTGTTGTACGGCAGGCCGAACACGTTGACGAAAAGCAGGTCCGTATACGCGGCAAGCTTCGGCAGCCACGGAATTATGATGAACAGCACCAGAGCCAGGACAACCACGCCCACCAGGAAAATCTTGAGCAGTTCCTTGAAACTATATGGCCGGTCCTCCCTGATACGATAATAGTACATGAACACCAGTGCCGGGATCATCAGCAGGTTGAGAAGGTGCACCCCGATACTGAGGCCCATCAGGAAAGCTATGAGTACCACCCACTTGAGTGAATGTGGACGGTCGGCACGGTCATACCATACCGTCATCAGCCAGAATACGGCGGCGGTAAACAGGGACGACATCGCATAGACCTCGCCCTCCACAGCCGAGAACCAGAAAGTGTCGGAGAAGCAGTAGGCAAGCGAACCCACAAGTCCGGAGCCTATTATGGAGATGGCCTGCGGGACGGTGTATGTCCCGTCAGCGGCAGGCTTTATCATGCGCCTGACGAACCACACTATGGTGAGGTACAGGAAAAATATGGTCAGGGCAGAGCACAGAGCGCTCATCGCGTTGACGAGCACGGCCGCGTGCATGTTGTCCCCGAACATCGTGAAGAAACGGGCGATCAGCTGGAACATCGGGTTTCCAGGAGGATGCCCGACCTCAAGCTTGTATGATGATGCTATAAACTCGCCGCAATCCCAGAACGAGGCGGACGGTTCTATGGTCAGCAGGTAAGTGACGGCTGACAACACAAGGGCCGCCACAGCACTTATCCTGTGCCACAATGTGAACTTCTTCTGATTCATAACCCACAAAGATACATCCAAATTCGTTATCTTTGCAAAAAATATCCCAAATGGCAGAGCAGGACTGGAAAAAGCGGCTCGGGGTGGTGTATTCGACCAATCCCGACTTTCAATATCAGACGGAGCAGAAGGCGGAGGCGGCCACCCTTGAGCCGGGGAGGCAGAAGCTCATCGTCCGCATAGACCGCCGTCAGAGGGCCGGCAAGCAGGTCACCCTGATAGAAGGGTTCGTGGGAAAATCGGATGACCTTTCCGCCCTCGCGAAGACTCTCAAGACCCGCTGCGGAGTAGGCGGCACCGCCAAGGACGGAGAGATCACCATCCAGGGAGACCTGCGCGAAAAGGTGGTCGGGCTGCTCACATCCTTGGGCTACAACGCAAAGAGAGGCAATTGATGCTTCAGGACGATCTGTTCAGGCAGGGACGGCTCGAAATGCCTTCTTCGCCGCTGCCGGAGATTTCATCTCCGACAGATTGGAACAACCTGCTGACCAACAGGATAGCCATAGTGTTAGCCGTGGCCTTGGTATTGATATACCTCAAAGACATCATCAGGCTTGTACCACCTCTGCTTTACGCCCTCGACAGGAAGAGGGGGAGCGAATCGCTGGAATACAACGTGAGCACCGCGAGGATGCGCAACACCGTGGCCCTCGTCTATACCCTCCCGTTTTGCCTTGCCGCTGACCGTTGCCAGATTTTCAGACCGCGATTCTGGAGCCAGATACCACAGGAATGGAGTTGCACGGCCATGTTTGGAATACTGCTGGCATATTTCCTGCTGCGCTCGCTCTGCTATGCGGTGCTGCGTCCCAAGAGGATGAGCGCGGAGACTATCGCGACCCTGCGGCACAGCATATACAACTATTTCATCGCCCTTGTCTCCATTGCCGTCCCGACAGTCGGGATACTGCCTCAATTCGGCGTTGCAGAAGACGTGACGAGAACTGTTTTCCTCGTTCTGACAGGCCTGGCATTCGCTTTGGCGCTGAGCCGCTCTTGGCAGTTTTTGAAAAGCAGGCGCTCCGCTTTGCCAACATTTTTGTATCTTTGCGGACTTGAAATCCTGCCGGCCGCCGCGGTAGTGGCAAGCGCGGTACTATTATGATTGCATAAGATGAAGATACTGATTTCACAACAGACTCCGACCAACCTCGCACCGTATGAATCTCTCCAGAGCAAATTCGGCGCGACGGTGGACTTCCACCCCTTTTTCTTGATGGAGCCCCTTTCAGCCAAAGAGTTCCGTGCAGAAAAAATAAATCTTCCGGATTATACGGCCGTCGTCTTCTCTTCAAGGCTCGCCATCGACGCCTATTTCAAGCTCTGCGATGAGATGCGCTTCAAGGTTCCGGAGACGATGAAATATTTCTGCTCGACCGAGGCCGTGGCCATGTATCTTCAGAAACACATAATATATAGGAAGCGCAAGATTTTCTTCGGGGACGGGACTCCGCAGTCGATCGTGGGGCTTGTAGGGCCGAAGCACAAGGGGGAGAAATTCCTCATCACCGCTTCAGTCGGCTCCAATGCCGACAACATCACTGCTCTCTTCGAATCGGCAGGGCTCGACTGGACGCTCGGAATGCTGGTGAAAGCGGTTCCTCAGGATCTCCACTCCCTGGACATCCACGCCTACGACATAGTTGTCATGTACAACCCGTCCGACATCGCCTCCCTCAAAGAAAACTTCCCGGACTTCAAACAGGAAGGTATCAAATTCGTATCTTTCGGGAAATCAGTCGTCAAGGCCATTGAAGACGCCGGTTTCAGCATAGAAGTCAAGGCTCCGACACCGGAAGCCCCTTCTGTGGGCAGAGCCCTCGAACTGTATCTCGAAAATTCCAAGTGAAAATGCCTGAGCCTCCTGCAAAAACTTTCCACAAAGAGGAAAGACTTTGCGGAAAGAACAGGATTTCCGCACTGATTTCCAAGGGAAAATGGGGAAGCGTGGGGCATATCAGATATTGCTGGTACCGACCAAGAGAGGAAGGCTCCGGGAACATAGTGGTTTCCGTCTCCAAGAAGTTCTTCAAAAGGGCCGTCAAGCGCAATCTTCTCAAACGCCGGATGCGCGAGGCTTATCGCACACAAAAAGGACTTCTTACCGTATCCGGAGTGGATTTCCTGCTCGCCTGGTCTGGTAAAGAGATTGCGGATTTCGAGACGGTGCGCGAAGAAGTCGCCACGATTCTCTGCAGGATCAGCAAGGCTGCGGGCGCAGCATCCGAATCGCTAAGCCACTCTGTCCCGGCTGCTTTATCGGATTCTGTTTCTCCTTCGACTCCGGCCTCAGACCCTTCGCCGATGCATCCTCAGGACAGCGGTTCCGCACTATGAAAGTCGCCGTCTTCCTGAAAAAGGCACTGTCGCTGCCATTTGTCCTGCTGATAAAATTCTACCAGATCTGCATCTCCCCACTCACTCCACCCACCTGCCGTTTCACCCCCACCTGCTCGCAGTATGCCCTTGAAGCATTCCGCAAATACGGGCCGATCAAAGGCTTCTGGCTGAGTCTCCGGCGAATCCTGCGCTGCCATCCCTGGGGTGGCAGCGGCTATGACCCGGTGCCATAGGGCTCTCAGCCTCGCCGTCCTTTTTTGTCCGGCAGGAAGGCGTTTCCCCGGATGAAGCCCTGTCAGAGAGCGTTTTATCCGGCGAAACAGGGTTCTGCCGGACGAACGAAGCCACCCGTTATGCGAAGATAGTAGAGTTCCCGAACTGTGTGACAGTAGGCTCCGCCTGCGGGTTGCAGAAATATAAAGATAATTATATATTTGTTCGCTATTAATAAATGTTAAGCACATGAGAAGATGTTTATTCGGTCATAGCACATTGTTGCTGACTAGAAGATTTCTCCTTTTGGGGATCTGCGCCTTGCTTTGTGCTTCTCTTCAGGCACAGCCCTCCGGAGGCGGGTGGCACAATGAAACTGAATACTGTTTGAGCGGAGGTCGGCTCAATCTCAACGATTCGGATTTTGCGACTTTTAACTTCACATTGAAGCCAGGCTGGCGTTTTGCGTCCGGACTGTTCGTAGCCTGCCCGCTGACACTGTCTGTCGGAGAATATAATCTGGCATCTTCCAAGAATTTTGACAACCAAGGTCTTGCCGGCATCGCCGCAGGGTACCATTTGCCGTTGTCAGGCAAAACGGATTTCCTGGAGGCGGAAATATCTTGTTCCAGCACCGTTCTGAATACGGAGTTCAATTATCTCGACTTCGGCATTCAATTCAGGTACGGGGTGAAGGCCGGCAACTTCAAGCCTTTTTTCGGACTCGGCCTTTCTTATTTGAGACAGTATGACAGGACGGTTCCGGACAAATGCCTTTTAGGCGCATCCATCGGTCTGCTCTTGTAAGGCGCTCCGAATCATAAAAATCCGCTGTGACCCCGAAAAGCCACAGCGGATTTTCTGTATTCTGTATAAGGATTATTTCTTGCGGGCGATAGCCTTCTTGGCTGCCTCGGCGATATGGGCAGCATCGAGACCATAGGCCTTCATCAACTCAGCCGGTGTTCCGGACTGGCCGAAACGGTCTTTGCCATTGACGAACTCAAGAGCTGCCGGGGCATTGGCGGCAAGCACACCTGCGACAGCCTCGCCGAGACCGCCTGCCATATTGTGCTCTTCCGCCACAACGGCGCAACCGGTCTTGGCCACAGAAGCGATGATGGTCTTTTCGTCCAGAGGCTTGACGGTGGCGACATTGAGAACCTCTGCGCTGATACCCTCGGCCTCAAGGGCTTCGGCTGCCTGGAGGGCTTCCCATACAAGGTGACCGCAGCAGATGAGGGTCACGTCGGACCCTTCGTTAAGATTGTAGATCTTGCCGATCTCGAACGGCTCGTCCACACCGGTAAAGTTAGGCACTGACGGACGTCCGAAACGCAGATAGACAGGGCCTTCAAACTTGGCGGCGGCGATGGTTGCGTTCTTGGTCTGGTTGTAGTCGCAAGGCACGAGCACCGTCATGCCCGGGAGAGCGCGCATGAGAGCGAGATCCTCCATGGTCTGGTGCGTGGCACCGTCCTCTCCGAGGGTGATGCCGGCGTGGGATGAGGCGATTTTGACATTGGTGTGTCCGTAAGCAACTTCCTGGCGGAGCTGGTCATAGACGCGTCCTGTCACGAACTCGGCGAACGAGCCGATGAACGGGACCTTGCCGGTGATGGCAAGTCCTGCGGCTACGCCGACCATGTTGGCCTCCGCGATGCCGCACTGGATGAATCTCTCCGGGAACTCCTTCTGGAAAGCCCCCATCTTGAGTGAGCCCTTGAGGTCTGCCGTAAGGGCAAGCACGCGATCGTCTGCACGGCCTGCAAGCACGAGCCCCTCACCGAAACCGCTACGGGTGTCGATTTTGCCTGTGTCGATATATTTCTTCATACTAATAATCTCCTAATGTTTCAGGTAACTGCTTGAGAGCCGCCTCGCACTGCTCGGCTGACGGAGCCTTGCCGTGCCATGCGTTGGTGCCGCACATGAAATCGACACCGTAACCCATCTGGGTCTTGAAAAGTATCATCTTAGGCTTGCCGTCGGCATTGTGCGCAAGCTTGAAAGCATCGAGGATGCTCTGGTAGTCGTTGCCGTCTGCGATGATGACATCCCATCCGAAAGCACCCCACTTCTCGCTCAGATCCTCGACTCCGGTGATGGAGGTCGTCGGGCCGTCGATCTGCTGGCCGTTCCAGTCGGTGAATGCGATCAGGTTGTCAACCTTGTGGAATTCGGCCCACATGCCTGCTTCCCAAATCTGGCCTTCCTCGCTCTCGCCGTCTCCACAGAGGCAATATACACGGGTATCGTCACCTGCCATCTTCTTTCCGAGCGCGATGCCGGCAGCCACGGAAAGGCCCTGGCCGAGGGAACCTGAAGGCTTGAAGACTCCCGGGAGAGAATCTGTGATGCAAGGGTGTCCCTGGAGGCGGCTCCCGAATTTGCGGAGCGTCCCGAGCTCATGCACAGGGAAATAGCCCGCACGTGCGAGCTCAGCGTAGAGCACCGGGGCAAGGTGACCGGCGGAAAGGATGAAAACATCCTGGTCCTTGCCGCTGCGTGTCCATGTCTTCGGGTCGTGCTTCATCTCGTTGAAATAAAGAGTCGTCATCACATCGGTGATGCCGAGCGATCCGCCCGGGTGGCCGGACTTGGCCGCAGTCACCATCCTGACGATGTCCCTGCGAACCTGGGAGGAGATCTTTGAAAGTTCTTCGATTGTTGCCATATAATTATGTTGTGTATTAAGTCAGAACATAAGGGACACAAAGTTAAGAATAAAAATTGATTTCTTATCTTTGCACCTTGTATGGAGATGAAGAACATAAGAAACTTTTGCATCATAGCGCATATCGACCACGGCAAGAGCACCTTGGCCGACAGGCTGCTCGAACTCACCAGGACACTTGGGGCCCGCGACATGGAGAATCAGGTACTCGACGATATGGATCTCGAAAGGGAGAAAGGCATCACCATCAAGAGCCACGCCATCCAGATGGTCCACACATACAAGGGAGAGCAGTACAAGCTGAATCTCATCGACACCCCGGGCCACGTGGACTTCTCTTATGAGGTCTCACGCTCCATCGCCTCATGCGAGGGGGCACTGCTGGTGGTGGACGCATCGCAGGGAGTGCAGGCCCAGACCATCTCCAACCTCTACATGGCCATCGACCACGGCCTTGAGATCATCCCTGTGCTCAACAAGATAGACATGGAGTCGGCCCAGGTGGAGCTTGTCACCGACGAGATCTGCGAACTTATCGGCTGCGACCCCCAGGATGTGTTCAAGGTGTCCGCACGCACCGGAGAAGGGGTGGCTCCGATCCTGGATGCCATAGTGGAGAAGATCCCCGCGCCGCAGGGCGACCCTCAGGCGCCTCTCCAGGCCCTCATCTTCGACTCGGTGTTCAATTCGTTCCGCGGTGTAATCGCATATTTCAAAGTCAAGAACGGCTGCATCCGCAAGGGGGACAAGGTCAAGTTCTTCGCCACCGGCATGGAATACGAGGTGGAGGAGGTCGGGCACCTCAAGATGAAGCTCATACCGTGCGAGGAAGTCGGCTGCGGGGATGTGGGCTATGTCATCACCGGCATCAAGAGTGCCGCCGAGGTCAAGGTGGGCGACACTATCACCCACGTGGGCCGTCCGTGCAGCGAAGCCATAGCCGGCTTCGAGGAAGTGAAGCCGATGGTGTTCGCCGGCATGTACCCGGTACAGGCCGACAAGTTCGAGGAACTGCGCTCCGTGCTGGAGAAATTCCAGCTCAACGACGCCTCGTTCGTCTATGAGCCGGAGAGTTCCCTGGCCCTCGGCTCCGGTTTCCGCTGCGGTTTCCTGGGTCTGCTGCACCTCGAAATCGTGCAGGAACGTCTGTTCCGGGAATTCGACATGGATGTGATAACCACCGTTCCCAACGTGTCTTACAAGGTCTACACCACCCAAGGTGAGGTCATTGATGTGCACAATCCGTCAGGGCTGCCTGCACAGACGATGATCGACCACATCGAGGAGCCTTACATCCGGGCGCAGATCATCTCCAAGTCCGAATTCTTCGGCCCGATAATGAAGCTCTGCCT
>CAKUYG010000016.1 GCA_934702165.1 uncultured Bacteroidales bacterium
TCATCCGGGAAAGCCAACCGGACGCATACATCATAAGCGGCGACGTCTACCATACCACCTCGCCCCAGACATCATCGCAGGAGATGCTGATGCGACACCTTCTGAACGCCCACGAAGCCGCCCCGTCGATGAAGATCATAGTGACAGCCGGCAACCACGACAGCAGCCGGATAGAGATCACCGACCCGCTCTGGAATCTGGTCGGCGTCTCCATGGTCGGCGCCATCAAGCGGGACATACTCGGAGGCGAGGACAAAGACAGCTACCATGAAGAACTCTTCCGCCGCCACATTTTCCATATCGGAGACGCCGGATACATCGTGGCCATCCCCCACTGCTATCCGGCCAACTTCCCTGCCGTGCAGGCCGGCCTCCCGCGCGAAGCGAGGATGAAGGCGTTCATCTCACTGATGCTTCATGAAGTCGAAAGACGCAACCATGACGGTCTTCCGGTCGTGGTGATGGCCCATACGGCAGTAAGCCGCAGCGGCGGGGAAAACCCCGACACGCCTGGCCAGGACCTCGACATCATCGGCGGCATAGACATGATAAGCGCCGACACATTCGGCAGCGGCTACGACTACATAGCCCTCGGCCACATCCACTGCCCGCAGGACATATCCCCCAAGATACGCTACTGCGGCTCTCCACTCCCCATATCATTCGACGAAGACTTCAGCCACAGCGTCTCGCTCGTCAACATCGCCGCCCACGGAGACTTACCGCAAGTGGAGGCCATACCCATACGCAACTCCATGCCCGTCATCACGATACCAGAGCAGGACCGGGGCAGCAGCGTCCGGTCGCTCAGCTGGGAAGATGCACGCAAGGCCTTTGAGAGCTTCGACCCCGACCTTGAGTGCTACGTCAGGCTCAATGTCACGGACGACGGCACCATCCCGGTGGAAGCCAAAGACATAGCCGCCAAGATTCCGGAAAAATCCGGGCTCAAGGCAAAATTCTGCCTCATCAACAGGGTCAGGAATGACAGCGAAAAAAACGGCACCTCTTCCCGGAGCACGAAGATCAGCACTGCGGAACTCGGGAAGATGACTCCCCTGTCCGTAGCCGAACTCTTCCTGAAAGAGACCGGAAAGGCAGATCTTGACCCTCAGATCCTCAACCTCCTCAAAGGAACCATCGCAGAAGTGGAAAAAGAACATAACTGAAGCCATGAAAATCAAGAAACTGGAAATAAGCAACATAGCCTCCATAGCCAAGGCAAGCATAGACTTCACGGCACCTCCCCTGTCCGATGCCCCGGTATTCCTCATCTGTGGGCCGACAGGGAGCGGCAAATCCACAATCCTGGACGCCATCTGCCTGGCCCTGTACGACAAGACCCCACGCCTGACAAACGGCAAACTGGTACAGGGGAACGCATACGAAGAGGGCAACCAGACCATCAACATCCAGTCAGTGAACCAATTGCTCAAAAAAGGAGAAAAAGAAGGCGGGGTATCTTTGCTCTTCGAGGGAGCGGACGGCTCAGACTACACCGCCGAATGGAAGTGCCGCGTAAACCGCAACGGCCGTCTTGAGAACGAGACCTGGAGCATCACTGACAGCACCGGCCACACCGACTCCAGCAAAGGCAACGCCCGCATGGACAGGATGGCCGAAATCATAGGACTGGACTACGATGAATTCTGCCGCACCACCATGCTTGCCCAGGGGCAGTTCACCCTGTTCCTCAAGGCCGAAGCCAAAGAAAAGTCAGACATCCTCGAGAAGATCACCGGCACGGAAATCTATGCCAAGATCGGAAGCCGCATACATCAGAAAGCCAAGGAAGCATACGACACGCTCAAGGAAACCGAGATGGCGGTCAGCTCAGTCGAGCTGCTCTCAGACGACCAGCGGTCCGGATATCTGGAAGAAGAGTCGAAGATCAACGATGCCATATCCAAAGACAGCGCCGCCATCCAGCTCCTCGACAGCCTCCTGAAAGCCTTTGAGGGCATCGCCACGGCAAAAACAGCCATCAAGGCATCGGAAGACGAACTCGACTCGGCGAGGTCAATGTTCACCACCCTCACAGGCGACCTTCTGTTCAGGAAAGACACGGCAGCGCAGAAAAGAGAGGAAGCGGAAACCCTCGCTGCAAACATAAAAATGCAAGAAGCCCATGCCGGCATGTTCGGGAATATCCAGGCCATCGAATCGCATTTGGAAAACATCACGGCGCAGAGGCGTACAATACAGCAGCAGGAAGGGACACTCGCGGCAAGGGGAAAGGTACTGGACGCTGCCAAAGGGCATCTGTCTGAACTTGAAGCCGAGAAAGCCAAAGCACAGAACACCCTTGACGAAAAGACAAACGCCGTAAAAGCCGCCGGGCAGGCCAAAGAAGCCCTCAATCCCGACGAGGTCGAAAAAGAAAGGCAATACCTCGACAAGATGCTTGGCCTCATAGGCCAGGCCAGTACCGCCTATGCCACGATAAAACAGAAGGAGGAAGACCTCACTACAGCAATCTCAGACTACGCAGCAGCCGGCGAGGACATCAACGCCGCACGGACAGCCCTCGCAACCCTTGAGGGCAGGGCAAAGGAGGCGGACCGGGAATACCAGGAGGCCAGTACAGTCTACGAGAAACAGGCCCAGGTGCTCGACAAGGCCGCAGTCAGAATGCGCGAGTGGATCCGCAATACGCACAGCACGACCTGCCCCGTCTGCAACTCAAAGATATCCGGCCTCCCCACCGAGCAGCACGAACATGACCTTCTCAAACCCGTCAAAGACCACCTTGACAATAAGGAAAAAGAGAAAAAGGCAGCATACGAAGCCTTCACGCGCGCCCGCACCGAACTTTCAGCCAAAGAGGCCTCCCACGCCAGAGCAGGTGACAGGATCAGGCAGGCCGAACTCGACACTGCAAAACTCAAGGAAGACTTCACCAGCAGGTTCTCCCGGCTCGGCATCAGCGGCAAGGAGGACAATCTCACGACACTCCTTGATTCCATCAAACTCTCGACCGACAAACGCAAGCAAGCCAACGAGGACGCCATCGCCGCCATAAACGCGAAGCAGCGAGACCTGGACGCCGCAAACCACAACCTGGACAAATTCAGAAAAGAGGTCTTCGATCCCGCAGCGGCGGCCTGCAGCGACAAAGAGAAAGAAATCATGAAAGCCGAAGCGGAGATATCCAGAGCGCAGAGCCTCTTGGAGACGGCTCAGCGTTCAGAAGCACTCTCCCTCTCCGAAGCTGCAAAGCTCATATCCATCCCGGACTGGCAAAAAAAATGGGAAGAGGACCCGGCAGGCTTCATCTACACCATGAAGGAAAAAGCCAGAGCCTACAGAGAATGCGTTGATGCATATTCCAGGCTTGAGCAGGAGATCAAGGCTCTGGACGGCACAATAAAGTCCGCAGGCGAAGCCCATGACAGGATCCTCAGCGACAACCCTGACTTCATCCCGGAATCCGCCGCTATGGAGGAATTCCGAGGCGACCCCGTTTTCGAATGGGGTGTACTCGAGAGCAAAATCACATCAGCCCACAAAAACTTCGAGCAGGCAGACAGGGACAAGGCAGTCTGCGAGGAAACTCTCACGAAAGCGTTTGAGCAGGATGCATCTCTCCCGATAGACATTGATTCAATCCTGAGGCGAAAAACTGAAATCAACAAAGACATGATGAACCAATCCGCAAAACAGGGAGAAATAAAAAGCAAACTTGAAGACGATGAGCGCAAGCGCTCGGCTCTGAAGGACAAGATCAAAAAGCGCGACGCAGCAAGAACGGCAAATGCGCAGCTGACCACCCTGGACAGCCTCTTCGGCGGGGTCGACGGATTCACCTTCAAGAAAATCGCCCAAAGCTACATCATGCAGGACATACTCGACCATGCCAACGCCTACCTGAGGAAAATCGCCCCGAGGTACGAGCTCACAGCACAGCCAGGTTCACTCGTCATACTGGTCAGAGACAACGAAGATGGCGGGGTCCGCTCGGGCAACACCCTCTCGGGTGGAGAAGGTTTCGTCATCTCCCTTTCGCTCGCCCTGGGTTTGTCGAGCCTTGCGGAAAACAGCATACACGTAGACACGGTCTTCATAGACGAGGGATTCGGAAACCTGAGCCAGGAATGGCTCAACAGCGTAATGGCGGCTCTGGAGAAACTCAACTCCACAAGCGGCCGTCATGTCGGTATCATATCCCACATAGAAGACCTGCAAAAAAGAATCCCGACCGTGATCGAAGTCAAGAAGACAGACGCGACCACGAGCGGGATCCTTATCCACGGCTGAAACTGCCGTTAAAATCTTTCGAAATCTTCTAAATCGACCACTCTCCGGAAGACCGGCAGAGAGGCTCGTCGGGACTTTTCGTTGTTATCGAAAACATCGTTCAAAACTATATTTTCAATTGTCTTATAATGCTTTGAATATTCTCCAGAAACATAGCTCCGTGCCCTCCATCCATCTGGACATGATGAAACTGGAAAGAGACAGGAAGGGTTGTCTTGAAGAAGCCCTTGCGATAACGCCCCCACAACACCATCGGGTTGTTGAAACCTTTGGCATATTGGTTGACTATGCAGTCCAGCTCTGTCTGCACCATCGCCGATGTTCCTATAACCATCATCTCACTGTCCAGACAAAGGTTTTCACATTGCAATGCGGCCTTTCCCGTAATGGAACGGTAGTCGCTGTTGAACAGTTGCAGATCATCGCTATACGGAATATTGCAATAGTTGATGCCCCCTTTGCGATTTACAACGACAGGGCCGACCGCAATACGATCGAAGCGGAACATCCCGTCTTCAACAGGCAGGTCAAAGAATTCCGGAATCCCTGATGCAGCTTTCCCGATGCACCAACACATAAGACTGTTGAAAGAAATGCCTCGACGCTTGCTGAGCCGCATTCTCACGTCACAAAGGTACGGACAAACATTGAAAAGCAAGTTTCAGCAAGCCCCTATGCACATGTCCATATTGTCTACATCGATCATTCTAACAACCAATACATTAAACAAGGCGATCTGTCCATGCAGACAAAGAACGGAGAATAGGATCAGCCCGTAAATTTGCACTCACTATAAGATATTAAAAAATGATATGAGAAAATTGGTTTTATCGGGAGCGATTCTGCATTTCGTGATCGGCGCGGGGCATCTGGCCTGCTTGTTTTGTCTGGAGACGGTATTCCGTATCTATGGGATAAACGGGATAATGGACGAGATTGCCACACATGGGGCGGCCCTGCCATATTTGATAACGGTCTGCATCGCAATGGCGTTTTTTCTCGCCGGAAGTTACGGGCTTTCTGTTTTAGGGCTCATTCATCGGCTTCCGCTCCAAAAGGCCGCAGTCATCACTATGCTGATTGTCTTCTTCGGGCGGACAATCTGGGGCGTAACGATGCTGGCCGAGAATTTTTCATGGCTTGAAATGTCATCAACAGGTGTCGCGTTTCTGCTTGGAGCTTTCTATATTCCTTGTCTGAGCATTATTCGGAAAGAAGACGAAAAACGCCGCCTGTTCAACACAAATGTATCGCAGGCGGCAACAAAAAACCATGTTCAACGGTAAAAAACTACCGGAAAATATCATTCAGCACTGAAGCGAGGCGGAGGCCGGCACGCAGGAGCTGGTTTTCAATCACCGGAGCCCACTCACTCACATAATCATAGGACAGTTTGGAACCTACAGGGGTCTCGTCGTAGACTCTCTTGCAGATCTCGTACGTTTCCTTAGCCCATGACTCCGGAGTCCCTTCAGCGAGTTCCCGATCAACTTCCTTGCTGTTGGTGTCGATCTGCTCGACCCACTCGGTATACGTCCATTTGTGGGCGCTCTCGATGATCGATGAATCCCAGATGGAATGCAGGTTGGTGCCGTTGCCGAAATACTGCACCTGCCATCTGTTGCCGCCGCGGTCGGACTTATGCCCCATGTGCATCGGGCAATGCAGATCCCCCATCAGATGGACCAGAAACTTCAGTGAAAGCACCTGCTCATCACGGCTCAGCTTTCCGCTTTTCAATGCAGCAATCTGCTCATTGACAGCACGGATGACATCCCCGTTCTCGTTTAGAGCCGCGCTTTCAAAAGTTTCGTCAGCATCGATGTTCTTGTAGTGCCATGTGCTTGTATAGCTGTATTCGGGGGTATGGCTGGCGTTGTCCATCCAGTTTGCCCAATAAATGATTGATTTCCCGTCCAGAAGTTCTGTAATCTTCTTTTCCGCTTTCTTCGTGAGGTGCTTCTGTGCCACGGCACAAGTCACGTCATGACCTTTCTGTCCCCAAGAATAACCGTTGACAGACAACGCGAGAAGACCTGCCCCCAGGCAGATCATCTTCAAAAAACTGCTTATCCTTTCCATGTCTGCAAAGATGCACAATTTTTTTCGCTTGCATACCTTTTTTGTCGCACCAGGCACACAGAAAAAAGGGGCCGGCCAAAGTCAGCCAGCCTCTTAAGCAATCAAAATACTGAATCAGTTCTTTGCAGGCTTGACGGCACCAAGGCTCTGAGGAAGCCATACGGACATCTCCCCGTCGCCGCGGTGAGCCCAAGCATAATACGGGATCATAGACACCTCCACCTCCCTTGTCTGGAGCCGGCCCTTGTCATCATAGTACAGAGACTGGCCGGAAGTCTTGATCATGTCGATGCCGTTGAGCATCTCAGGCTTTTTCTCGACCCTCAGCTCAGGATTTTCAGGCAGGAGGAGACTCTGCATCCGGAAATCATTGTCGGGCCATTCAGCACAATATACAAGCGGTCCGCGCTCCACGGCGATCCTGCCCCTGTCGGCCCCCACCAACGGGTTGGCCTTCACGATGCGCGGCTCCATGTCGAACTCGATATCGACCTTGTCACCCTTCTTCCAGGTCCGGTCGATGCAGAGGTAACCGTTGTCCATCTTCTTCTCCACTTCGACCCCGTTCACCTTGACGGTGAATCCGGACTTGGCATTATCGGCGAAACTGTACAGGTCGCTCGGAACAACCTCGTCCTGCAGCCATCCGGGGATTCGGAGCCTGAGGGTGAACTGCTGCTTCCTGCGCGGTGCGACCTCAACCTGCATCTGTCCGTCCCACGGATAGTTTCCCGTCTGGGTGAGGGCCACCTTCTTGCCGCCCACTTCAATCTCCGCCTTGTTGCTCATGTAGAGGTTGACATAAACATTGTTGTCTTTCACGGCATATAGGTATCCCGGCAGTGAAGGAATGAAACGGCTGAGGTTGGAAGGGCAGCAGGCGCAGCCGAACCAAGGCTGGCGGTGGGCCGCACCCTGGCTGAACTTGTACTCGCCGTCAGACTCCAGAGGATTAGGGTAGAAGAAAGTGCCGCCGTCCATTGACACGCCTGAAATCAGGCCATTGTAAAGAGTACGCTCCAGCACGTCGTAGTACTTGGACTCACCGTGCAGGAGGAAGAGGCGGTGGTTCCAGTAGACGTTGGCGATGGCCGCACAGGTCTCGCAGTAGGCGGTCAGGTTCGGGAGTTCGTAGTTGTCGCCGAAAGCTTCCCCGTCATGGCGTGCTCCCAGACCTCCGGTGAGGTAGAGTTTCTTGCCGGTCACGTTGTCCCAGATCCTGTCGATTGCATCGATATAGGCCCTGTCCCCGGTGAGGGCGGCCACATCGGCCATGCCGGAGTACATGTACAGGGCGCGCACGGCATGGCCCACGGCCTCGTCCTGCTCAAGCACAGGCTTGTGGGACTGGCTGTACTCCCGTTTCAGCTCGGTCTTGCCCCTGTTTTCAAGGAAGAATTCGGCGAGGTCGAGATATTTCTTGTCATGTGTGACAAGGTAGAGCTTGGCCAGGGCCATCTCGGCGATCTGGTGACCCGGCACTTTCACCTGCTGGCCGGGGCCGTTGCCGATTTCGCGCGCTACGCAGTCAGCATATTTGATGGCGATGTCAAGGAAGTTGCGCTTTCCTGTGGCCTGATAATAGGCCACAGCTCCCTCGACCATGTGCCCGAGGTTGTAGAATTCGTGGCTGAGCTCCTCCACCTTCTCCCAGCGCTTGCTGCCCATCCACTCATGCGGATGCTCAGGATTTCTGGTGCGGAAGGTGTTGAGGTAGCCGTCAGGCTCCTGTGCGGCGGCCACTATGACAAGCACGCTGTCGATGTACTGTTCCAGTTTCTTGTCAGGATGGGTCTGCAGGGAGTATGCAGCGCCTTCTATCGTCTTGTAGACATCCGTGTCGTCAAAAGAGAGTCCGGACACATCGTTGTCCGCGCTCGGATGCGCCGCCATCACGAAGTTCTTGTACCTTCCGGTCTCTTCGCATTTGCTGAATGCCAGAGGGATGGTCACCTCGCGGCTGGCCTTGAGCCTCTGCCCCCAGAAGTTGTCCGTCACCTTCACAGAAGTGAAAGGCACGGGGGTTATCGGGTATTCTTGCGCAGTCGCGGTTGCTGTCGCTGACACGGTGGCAAACGTAAGGAATAATGCTTTAAAGTTCATTTTTTTAGTGTTATTATTTAGTGTATCCATCGTTCTGCTTGAGTTTCTTGTTCTTCTCCCTCTGGCTTCTCGGGATCGGAAGCAGGGCGCGGTAAGCCTCATTTGTGGCATCGTGGGAAAACCATATACTTTTTCATCAGTTCCAGCGTCATCAACGTGGCTAATTTATAAATAAATCCGGAAACGGCAACACCTGTGCAATACAGAAAAAGGCCTCCCTCTGTACGGGAGGCCTTCAAATCAACCGAAACGGGGCGGACCTAAAGCAGCCGTCCGCCCTCCATTCCTCGGGCCTTGGTGACAAGCTTCGCGCCCACCTTGGCCTCCTCCGGCACAGCCTGCTTCATATATTCCTGAGTCTCACGCACTTCCCCGATGCTCGTCAGCACCAGACGTCCGGCGCTTCCGTCGTACTCATACTCATAGCTGCTTCCCCACGGGGTGCCGTCGCTGTAAGCGCCTTCCAATGTCTCCCAGTCCGCAGAATAAGTCCCGGTGTACTTCTGCCAGCGCGGGCTCTGGACCTTCTGCCATAGGATGAAAGTCCCGTCAGCACCGAGATCCAGATATGCATCGTAGTCCGTCGGTGTCTGCCCTTCGAAAGACACGAGATGCCACTCCCCCGCTATCGTCTCGGCTGCAGTAGGAGAATTCTTCTTGCAGCCGGACAAAAGCAGGGCGCCTAAAAGGCCCAGACTGAGCAAAGCGGTTTTTATTGTGTTTCTGTACATATTCGTTCGTTTTTATAACCATCCTCCATTGCTGCTCGCAGCGCTACGGGAGATGATGGCGAAAGTCTTCTTCACCTCAATGCCGCCCATTTCCGCGCCGCTGCCAGGCTTGTCACCTCCGGCAACAGCCGTCACGGTGACCTTGGCCGAACCGGGCTTGCCGCAAAAAATCACAAGATTACCATCCTCCACGCGTGGAGTTCCCTGCACATCCAGCCTTCCCATATCAGCCTTGTCCATATTGACAGACAAATACGTAAGACCGGCATAGCCCTGTCCGAAATACGCGGACAGAGGCAACTCTTCCTCCTTGCCGGCCACCAGCCTCAGGCAAGGCGTACCTTCTATCTGCATCAGCAGCTGAAAAGCATCCACAGCCCCGCTCCCCATCTTGTGGTAATAATTCTTGTAATTGTCGTTCTTCGACATGGCCCCGTCGATGTCGTTGACTGACGTGAGCAGCATGTCCCTGAACTCAGGCATGGTGAACTTCTTGCCGAGCTGCACCGCATAAGAGAGCCCCAACGCCGCGACACCGGAGACATGCGGACACGCCATTGACGTACCCTGAGAGAAGCCATAGTCCTCTCCGCCGTTCACCTCCGAAGGCATGGTGGAAAGTATCTGGGAAGAAGTCCTGCTCTTGTCCACAGCTATAAGGTAATCTCCGCCGGGAGCCGCAATGTTGCAGCCCGGGCCGAAGTTTGTATAATAGGCAGGCATGAAGTTCGGAGCGAAAGCCGTCACAGAGATGTAATCACGATACGCCCCCGGATAGGCGGAACGGGGCGCCGCATCATTGCCTGATGCGAATATCGCCAGGTTTCCATACGAGAGCGCAGGACAATTGGCCTTGTGTTTCGTGAAATAATCGATCGCCTCCTTCTCAAGACTGCTGAGTGAGGTATACTGGTTGTCCGAGACGAAACGTCCGGAACTGTAACCGTAGGAGCATTGTATGATGGCAGCACCCATATCGGCCGCATAGCGTATCGCACGCGCTATCGCCACAGCCGAGCCGGTCTTGTTCATGTCCTCACCGGAGAAAATCTGGCAGGACATGAGCCTCACTCCGTCTCCCTTACCGCTGCCTCCGGCAATACCGGCAACACCCTTGCCGTTGTTGTTGACAGCTGCCACAGTCCCTGCGACATGAGTTCCGTGCCCGGAATCACCCTTGTTCTGGCCGGCCACCCAATACTCCTTGTTCCAGCTAATCGGACCGTTCGTGACAAAGTTCATCCCGTAGATGTCGTCCACATAGCCGTTTCCGTCATCATCCACACCTTTCTGCCCGTTTCGCTCGGCCTCGTTGACCCACATGTTTGCCCGCAGGTCCGGGTGGCTGTATTTCACACCCTCGTCGACGATGGCCACAACCACGCTCGGGTCACCCCCAGTAAGCGCCCATGCCGGGTCGGCATTGATGTCCGCTCCGGCCACAGCCCCCACGGCCACATCGGAAGAACCGGAGTTGTTGTAATGCCACTGCTGCGGCAGCAGCGGGTCGTCGAACATGGTCTCCGTACCGGCCGCAAGAGGCCTGGCAGCACTATGGTACGGGGTGATCTTCTCCCAGTTGCGCTGCATCTGTACGTCAAACTCCACAGCCTCGACCTCCCCCAATGCAGACAGGCAGAGCGCAGCCTCATCCAGATCGGCATCATCACTGAAATGGACAATGTACCAGCGGTGCAGTCCGGCCTCACGCGCCTCCTGCTCAAACTTTGGGATCAACGGGAAAACCCTCTCCAGCGAGGAAACCCCGAGTTCATCAAGAACATCGTCCACAGCCCCGATCCCGGAGCGGGTCAACGGTTCACCGGAGCGGGTATGGACGGTCTGTTCAAGGCTCGACACGGCCTCGTCGCCGAAGCGCACTATGAGCCGGCCGGTACCTGCATTTTCAGAAGAATGGATGATTTTTTCCTGCACGCAAGACGGCACGGGTAATCCCGTGCCGCTTTCCAATGTTTCAGTACAGGAGATTGCAGCCAACGCGATAGCCGCCAGTGCAACTGCTGATCCTGCTTTCATAAATTACTCTTTGCTTGATGAACTGCCAGTGCCGTCCATGATCTCCACATGACCGCTGTAGCTGGCCGTGATCTTGTGTTTACGGGAATCTACAAGCACGTAGGAGATCTTGTACTCTCCCTCGCCGGTCTTCTCTATATCGAGATATGATTCCTCCACCGGCTGGCCGAGGATGGCCTGATCGTAGTTGTTGATCTCCGGATTCCAGTGCTTGCAGGCCATGCCGTAGTATGCAGGCTTGAGGTAATATCCGCGCTCGGCTGTGCCGCGCACTCCCTTCCTCGGCTCGGAAGCGATGGTATACCTGCCCTCAGGAATGGTGTCACGTGCTGCGAAGAAAGTGGCGAAGACATCATATCCAGCTGCCAACTGGTCTGCGCTCCAAAGTTCAAGCCCCCAGACAGGGGTACCGAAATCCGCTGTTCCGCCATATTTGAGGTATGCAGCACGCACCTTGCCGAGGTCGTAGTCCTCATCAAGGAAGTCGTCATCGAAATAGTATACATTCCAGTCACGCCAGTTGTTCTCGAATTCGAGCTTGCCGGAATACTCGAATGTGAAAGTGCCGCTGTCAGAAGCCACCTGATATTCGCCCCACTCAGGATCGACTACAGTGGTCATCACGAAGCATCCAAGGGAGCCCTTGATGGTATATGTTCCTCCTGCATAGGCTACTTCCAATGTGCCGCCATCTTCCTTGACATAATTGACGGACTCGGATACTACAAGACCGTTCTTCTTGATATAGAAGCGAGTCCCTTCCAGAGCGTACTGGTTGTTAGGAGCTATGGTTCCGACTGCCGTATAGTTGTTCTTGTAAGGCTGCACGGCGATATAACTGCGGGCCGGCAGGATGATGTTGTTGTAGTCGGGCTTCTCCTCATAGAAAATCACCGTGGCGCCGATCTCGGTCTGCTCATCAATGGATTTGCTGAACTCGACCTTGTAGGCGTTGTTGTAATCACCGCCCTCATAGCTTGCCTTGGCAGTGTCGAAGACATAGGCCGTGCTGAAAGACACTTTTTTCTCCGGGCTCTTCGGGCCCTCGCCCAGACCGTTCTCTCCGGCCACGGTATAAGTACCGGCCACCACGGTCTCCAAGCTGCGCTCTTCAGTGTTCTGTACCTCCTTGCCGTCGCGGTACCATTTATATGTCTGCGCGTGCGGAATTTCAGCTACGCTCAGGACAATGGTCTCACCTGCGGCGCCCTGCTCCTTTCCCTCTATGGCCCCGGCCGCCTCCGGAACTTTGAGCACGTAAGCTTCCTGGGCAATGATGACCTCGCTGGTCAGGCCGCCTCCGAGCACCTTGACGGTAGCCTTACGCGCCTCCTCCACTTTATTGGCGCTCACCGTCACCACGAGGGTGGCGTTGCCGCTTCCCTTTTCCGGCTGAACAAGCACCCAGTCAGCGGATGAAGTCGCCGTCCAGTCTGTATTGGACTCGACAGACATGCTCACTTCCTGCCCTTCCGCAGGGATCGCCTCTGACTCGTAGATCAGATTCAATATTACCTCGTCTTTCTTACATGCCGAAAGACCGATGAAGATAGCCATCAAGGCTACGAACCGATAGATGTTTTTTTTCATACTGTAATACACTTGAATTTTTGCCAAATATAATTTTCGGCTTCGCCAAATGCAAGTGCCTAGTATTCTCATTATGGCAAATTGTCAAAATGAGAAAACTTCGCACTGCTCAGTTTGAGAACCGCTTACGGTACTGCGATGGAGATGTGCCTTTGATCGCCTGGAACAGGCGATAGAAAGTGGAAAGGGACGTGAAGCCCAGTCCTGAGGCCACAGCCTTGATGGGAGTCTGGTCAGAAGGGTCTGAGAGGATGGTGGCCGCTTCCTCTATCCTGTAAGAATTGATATAATGCACAAAGGAAAGCCCGGTATAGCGCTGTATCACCTCTGTCAGGTAGGTCCGGTTTGTCTGTAGCCGGTCCGCCACGCTCTCCCGGGTAAGACCGGGATCACGATACAGTTTATCATACGTCATCAGCTTCTGGAGGCCCTCGAAAAGATCGCGCATCCTGCCCTCCTGCGAATCACTCTCCTCTGAGCGTCTGGACTTCGCTTCAGGCTGCCTGCCATCAAGCTGCTCCTGGAAGCGCTTCAGCATCTGGATGTTCTGCTTGTTCTTCCGATAATAGAGCACGCCTCCCAGAGCGATGAGCACGAGGATGAAGACCGAACTGATGAGAACCGCCGTAAACTTGTGTTTCCAGCGCAACTCCTCCATCTCATGCTCTTTCAAGCCGTTTTCGTACCGCTCCCGCTCATACTTCATCTTCATCTCGTTCACTGCCCTCTCCTTTTTCATACTGAAAAGGCTGTCGGATTCCGCATGGAAATACTTGTAGCAGTCGAGCGCCCGCCTATAATCACCGGATTTTTCGTACAACTCCGCAAGGCTGCGATAGACCAGATACGACTTCGATGAACGGTTGGCATGCCTGGAAATGCGCAATGCCTGCTGAAGCAGGGTGATGGCGGAGTCTGTCTGACCGCGTCGGCCCAAGTAGGCGGCATAGCCCACGTGCGCATCAATATCCGAGAACCGACCGGAATCCTCCCCTTCGGAAAGCGCCTTGCGATAATAGCTTACCGCTTGGTCTTCTTTCCCTTTGGCAGAAAGGATGTCCCCATAGAGAGCATATACTCCACGCTGGTCGCCATAGTAGTCCACCTGATCCAGGACTTTGTCTATATAGTGACCGGCACTGTCGCACTGCCCCAACATCTCATACATATACGCAGAGAGCACCGCCCCGAGATAACGGGCAAACGGATGATTGTTCTCCTCTCCGAACCGGTATACGTCCAGCGCATAAGGCAGGCCGGATTCGTCTCGCCGCATATAATAGGCAAGGGCAAGATTGCTTTCCAGCGGGAAGAGACGGCTCTTGTCATCACATCTCCGCGCATAGTCTATGCCTTCCGTCAAACTGCCGATAGCCTTCTCATAATCCATCTGAGCAAAAGCCTGATAGGCGCCCTCGGTGTTGTAAAGAGTGGCCAGAGCCCACCAGTCTTGCTCGCTTCTGGCCATCTTCTCACCCATGGAAATATATTTCCACATCGAGTCTTCCTGACCTGTACGCAGATAGAAGCTCTGCGCCTTGGCCACCATGCCGTAGAGCTGCACCTTGGTATCCTGCGTGTGCATCCCATAGCGGTAGAGGCTGGCGGCCAGACTGTCGATGGCATCCACATCCTGCGTGGCCAGACCCTCTTTGAGTTCGTTGCGCAGGACTTCCACCCTGGCGGAAGCGCCGTCATCCGCACGCCGGACTTCACGACGTGAGCAGGCAGAAAACAGCATCGCCGCGGTCACGGCGGCAAGCATCAGGATATTGACCTTACTGCGCATCGACGGTCACACTTTCAATTCTCAGCTGAAACGTCCCCGACGGAGCATGTACATCCACCACATCCCCGGCTTTCCCGCCCATAAGAGCTTCACCGATAGGGGACTTCAGGGAAATTTTCCCTTCCTGGAGATTCATCTCGTGAGGGCTGACAACCGTATACGTCATCCTGGCTCCAGTCTTCAGGTTGGTGAACTCCACCCGGCTCAGGAGATTGACCTCGCCCTGCGGCAGCTTGTCCGTGTCGATGACCCTCGAGAACTGGAGAACCTTCTGCAGAAAGCGTATACGGCTGATGGCCTTGGCCTGGGCACGGCGCGCAGTACGGTACTCGGCGTTGTCGCTCAAGTCCCCTTGGGCACGCGCCTCGCAGAGTTCATCCTTGATCCTCGGATACTCCTCATCAATCAGTTGTTTGAGCTCGGCGACAATCTGGTCGTGACGCTCCTTCGACAGATATTCCATAACGTGTGCCTTTTCCTGCAAATATAAGCAGAATCCGGCAGCTTGTCTAAATGTGTTTTTTACAAAAAACATTTTAGTAGTGTTTTTGTTTTATTCAAAAAACACTACTTTTGTGTCATCAAAAACCAAAAGATGGAGAAGTTATTTCAACGGCACGATGATTATATGAGAGTCACACCGACAGACTATGTTCGCGACTTCATGAGACGAGTCAACTGGGACAGCAGGCTCATATGCATAAAAGGGCCGAAAGGTGTCGGAAAATCCACACTGCTCAAGCAACGGATCAAACTCAACTACGCTGAAGGCGACCGGCACATCCTTTACTGTTCGGCCGATTCCGGATACTTTTCCAACCACACCTTGCTGGACACGGCTGAAGACTTTGTCAAAATCGGAGGCACACACCTTTTCATTGACGAAATCCACAAATACGACAAATGGAGCGTGGAAATAAAGGAGATCTATGATCTCTATCCCCAACTGCATGTGGTCTTGAGCGGGAGTTCCCTGCTGGCTCTGAAAACCGGTCTGGCGGATCTTTCCCGCCGAATGCTGCAGTACGACATGCCCGGGCTGTCTTTCCGAGAATATCTGCATCTCGAAAAGGGCTTTGACCTGCACCCGGTAGAGCTTGAAGGACTGCTTGAAAAGCCCTCCACTTTCTGTACGCGAGTGAGGGAACGCTGCAATCCACTTGAACATTTCCCGGAATACATCAAAAAAGGGTACTATCCATTTTACTTTGAAGACAGGGTAGCCTACGCACCGAGAGTGGAAAATGTCGTCAATTTCACCATAGAGAATGAACTGACATCACAGTGCGGTGTGGACATGGCAAACACACGCAAGATAAAGGCTCTGATGCAAATCATCTCAGGGATGATACCCTTTGATGTCGACATAGCGAAAATGTCCCGCAATCTCGGCCTGCAAAGACTAACCCTACTGCAATATCTCAAACATCTTGAGGACGCATATCTGATACGGCGACTGTTCGCCAACCTATTATCTACCAGAGATTTGCAGAAACCGAACAAAATTCTGCTGGACAATCCGAATCTTATATATGCCCTATGCCCGACCACCCCAGAGATTGGGACTGTGAGGGAAACATTCTTCTGCAACCAGCTTGCATCCGCCGGACATGTGGTGGAATATGGTGGCATGAAGACGGCAGACTTCAGGATTGACGGCAAATACGTCATTGAAGTAGGAGGAAAAGACAAGGGATACTCGCAGATTGACCGGAATGAAAACGGATATGTCGCAGCCGACGGCACCGACTCGGCCGTTTTCCGCAAAATACCACTCTGGGCATTCGGATTTCTGTACTGACTTCAGCTCCTTTTCTTGAACTCAGACGGGGTGCAGCCGAACTCTTCTTTGAAGATCTGACGGAAATACGCAAACGAGCTGATGCCGATGTTCCAAGCCGTCTCGGAGACATTGAACTCCCCGGACGAGAGCATCTCCGCAGCCTTGCGGAGTTTTATCTTGCGTACATAGTCGTTGGCTGAGACCCCTGTGAGGCTCTTGAGCTTACGGTAGAGGGACGAGACACTGACATTCATGTGGGCGGCCATGCTGCTGATGTCCAGATCCTCGGAGGAAAGGTTCTCCTCTATGTAGGCTGTGAGCTTCTGCAGGAACTTGTTGTCCAGAGGAGAGAAGCCGTTGTCCTGTTTCGGCCCGGGGCCCGCCGGACTGTTGATCTGATGCATGTACTGCCGGGCAAGCTGACTGCGCGAAAGGATCAGGTTCGCGACTCTTGCCTTGATCAGTTCACTGGTGAACGGTTTGGTAATATAGGAGTCTGCGCCCACCTTGTAGCCCTCGCTCTTGTCGCTCAAAGTGTCCTTGGCCGTCAGGAGCACCACCGGTATATGGCTGAGACGGATGTCCGCCTTGACACGACGGCACATCTCCAGACCGTCCATCTTCGGCATCATGATGTCACTGATTATCACGTCCGGAATAAACTGTATGGCTGCTGCAAGCCCCTCCTCTCCGTCAGATGCCTGGATCACCTCATAATCACCGGAAAGGATGGTGGAGAGGTAATCCCGGATGTCAGCATTGTCCTCCACCACGAGCACCCGCTGCGCTGAAGAGTCGCCTTCTGTCTGTCCCGTTCCCGTCTGTTCGCGGCTCTGCTCGGCCTGCATCGGGAGGCGTACGGTGAAACAGCTTCCCCTGCCTCTCTCACTGTCCACACTGATGTTGCCCCCATGCTGTTCGACAAACCTCTGGACGATGGAAAGCCCTATCCCGGAACCGTTTATGTTCTCCCTCCCCGGAACGCGGTAATACCTCTTGAATATCTTGCCGAGCTGGTCAGGGGCTATACCCTCTCCGGTATCGGCCACCGTGATCACAGCCTCGGCCCGTCCGTCTTCCACCGCAGTGTGAAGCCCCAGCGTCACCTCACCCTTCCTCGTATATTTGAAGGCATTCGACAGCAGGTTGTTAAGTACCGATGAGACTATCTCCCTGTCGAATGACATGAACACGTCACTTTCCACATCGAAGCGGATGTCAAGTTCCTTATTGGTATTTGATTCGGCAAACACCTTACCGATGCTCATGACGAATCCGCTCAAGTTGCCCCAGGCCGGATTGAAGCGGACGCTGTCGGTCTCGGCCATCCTGAAGTTCAGGAGTTTGTTGATCAGTTCCATCAGGTTCCCCGCATTCTTGTATATGAGGGACAGCTTGTGCCTCGCAGACTCGCTCAGGCTTGTGTCGCCGATCATGTCTTCGGCGGGGCCGAGAATCAGAGACAACGGGGTCTTGAGCTCATGGGTGACATTGGTGTAGAACCGGAGTTTCTCCTCATTGACCTCCCGGATCTGGGCAATTGCAGCCTTGTCCATACGCCGGCTCGTCACAGTCCGTACCACGAAGAAGCACAACACCCCTAAAACAATGGCATAGAAGATTATGGCCGGCATGCTCATCCAGAACGGCGGGGCAATGCTGACATTGAGTACAGCTTCGCACACGAGATTCCGGCTCCACGGGTATCCGGCTTTCACCCGTAAAGTGTACCGCCCCGGAGAAAGCTGGAGAAACGACAGGGAACGTCCGTCGGTGCGATGCCAATCCTTGTCAAGCTGGTCGATCTTATAATAGTACCTGAGATTGTCGGCCTTGGAAAAATCATCTGAAGTGAACCTCACCACAAAATTGTTCTGGTACCAATTCAGCCTGACCTGATCCTGGAAGGGCATCAGCACAGGCGCCTTCCCGCCACCCTGATGGTTACGGCTGTCCTTCACCTCGATAGAGGAGAAATGTATCGGGGTCGGCCTCTCTGAATCCATCACCGACCTGTCCAGGAAGACTATCCCGTCCGAAGACCCGAAAGCGATGAGGCCGTCATCCCGCAGAGCGGCGGCCCCCAACGAGAAACTGCCGTGCAGGTAACTCATTCCAGCAGTATAATCCACCGCCCTGCCGTCACGCAGGAAACCAATCGACTTCGCCGTAGTGAACCAGATCGTGCCCGCCTTGTCCTCAAGTACCGACATTATGGCCTCCGAGATCATCGGACCGCCATCTGCATATTGCTGGTACGAAAAACTGTCCGCATCCGGAAAACAGATCAGTCCGTTGTCCGTCGCCGTCCAGATCCTGCCGGCACTGTCCTGGATTATATGGTTCACCGCCCCGGACGGGAATCCGCTGTCGGAGTTGAAATGCGCGAGCAGATTAAGCTCAGCATCAAATACATACAAGCCCTGACGGTATGATCCCACCCAAAGCCGCCCGCGGCTGTCCCGGCAGATGGACTTGAGATAGTTGTCATAGAGCCCATTACCGGTACTCAACCTCCGCTCCGCCCTGAAAGTCTTCCTGTCGATTGACCAGAGCCCTGACACCCCGGAAGCCGCCCACACCTGTCCTTCCGACTCGCAGAAGCCGCGCACCTCACCTATCTGGATAGCAGCCTTCAGCTTCAAGGTGCTGTCCACGACAGCTATCCCGTTGTTGAATGTCCCTGCCCAGAAAAGGCCTGAAGCGTCTTTGAAGGTGGAAATCACATTCTTGTCCGGAAGGGAGGCCACTTCACGGCGCATCAAGTCCGTGTCCGCACCGACAAGGCTGATCCCGCCTCCGTCCGTGCCGGCCACAAGATTTCCCCCGGCGGTAAACTCCAGTCCCCTGACAAGTTTCTCGGGGAAATCCTCCGGATGACGGACCCCGAAGATCCCCGAATGATTGGGGGACTTATAATACAAGCCCTTCCCCGCAGAGCCGAGATAGATATTGCCATACTTGTCCTCAAGCATGGAGCGGATGCCGATGTCGCTCATCCCCTCGGGCATGACGACCTGCCTGAAGCGTGGAGCCCCTTGGGAAAGATCGTCAAGATCCATAGCCCAGAGGCCTCTGGTGTCCGGTGAGGCGAGAATGCGGTTGTCGGAAGTGCGCATCACGGAGAAAAGGATGCCGTTCGGCAAACCGGACGAGGCCTCGTTGAAAACCGTAAAATCCTTGGTGACCGGACGGAAAAGGGCAAGTCCGCGCCCGGTCCCAAGCCACACATTGTTGTCCTTGTCGATGAAGATGCATCCGATCCCGCTGTTCGGAAGGCCTCCCGGTTTCCCGGTACGCACATACTGCTCAGCCGTCATGGTCTCGGGATTGATCACAGCGAACCCCTCACCGAAAAAGCCAGCATACACCTTACCGTCCGGAGAGAGTTCGATGCACCTTATGTTTCCCTCCGCCATACCCTTTACAGTAGAGCTGTTGAAAGTGGTGAATGTACCGGAAGTGCTGTTGTAGCGCCCCACACAACCTGTATATGTGCTGAACCAGATATCACCACTGGCATCCTGCTTCAGGCAGGTGATCTCATCCGAGAGCGGAGAGTCCGGGTTGTTCCTGTCATGCCTGAAGAACATGGACTCCCCCGTCCTCCAGTCGAAATACCCGAAACCGTCCCGCTTGGTGGCGAACCACACCCGATCCTGAAAACGGTCAGCAAGCACGGCATTCAGCTCGTTGCCGGATATCACCCCGCCCCCTCTTGTATATTTCACCATCTCGGAACCGTCATAGCAGGCCAGTCCGTTCTCGGTGCCGATCCACAGCCGCCCGTAGCGGTCAAAATCCAGAGAGAGAACATAATCGCTCGGCAGTTCATCCCTGAACGAACCCCAGGAACACAAGAATGAATTAGAGACCTCCCGCCCGGAAAGTGAGGGCAGGAAGGACAATGTCAGGGCTATAAGGCCGGAAAGAAATGCGGTTCGGTGTGCCATGCGGTCAGTTTTTTTTAACATCTCAAATATAAGAAGTCTAATCTTAAGAGAAAACAGCCGGCCGAAGTCCCACACGACTGTATCCGCCCAAAAACCGCCTCAGAAAGGTCAAAAGCCGCATCCTGGCATCGCCGCTTTACCGCATGCTCTCCACTCCCTGTAGTCGTAAGCCGGCTCTTCTGGGGCTTATGCCCCGGCATTCCCGACAAGACCGCCAAACCTCCCCAGCTCCGCAAATATACACAAAATAGTCTCCGGGGCGAACTCCCCCGTGCGGCTCTCCGTGAAGCGGTAGCAGGAGACGATGTCGTCGGAGCCCCAGAGCGACTCGTCCCGTCCCCATCCTCGTCCCGTCCCCATCCCAGTCCCAGAGGGTCCCAGTCCTCGTCCCAGTCCCCATCCTCGTCCCCATCCTCGTCCCGTGCGCACGGCGGTGATCCCGTGCGTAAAAAGGGCTCTCGTGCGCACGGGAATGGCGGAAAACTTTTGCCGTG
>CAKUYG010000017.1 GCA_934702165.1 uncultured Bacteroidales bacterium
TGCAAAAAGCGCAATTCCATGAGGGTCACGTTCCCGGAGGGGGCCAGGCCGGAAGTCGACAAGACGGACTTTTCAGTGAAAGTCTTGGGTGAGAAAGTGAAGTTTGATTTCGCATACCTTGTCCAGCACGGTGCTCCGGGTGAGACCGGCCAGATGCAGGGGTATCTCGAGATGCTGGGCATCCCATGCAGCACATGTTCTTCGATGGTGAGCGCTATAGCCTTCGATAAGTATGCCTGCAAGTGTTACATCAGAGAACAGGGTGTGGTGAAATGCGCTCCTGACGCTTTCGTGAGGGCAGGGATGGATCTTGAAGACTTCGCTTCATCCGAGGTGTCCCGTCTCAAATTCCCGGTCTTCGTGAAGCCTACCCAGGGTGGTTCAAGTTTTGGTGTCACCCGGGTTACAAAGCCTGGAGATGTTGTACCGGCTATACGTTATGCGTTCTCTGAAAACAGTTCGGTGATTGTCGAGCAGGGCTTGAGCGGCAGGGAACTCACTTGCGCGGCATATTATGACGGCGAGTCCGTCAAGGCTCTGCCGGTCATCGAGATAGTGACCGACAACGAATATTTTGACTATGACGCCAAGTACAACGGCCACAGCAACGAAATATGCCCGGCTGATTTGCCGGATTCCGTCCGGGACGAGGTGCAGCGCACAAGTTGTGAGATTTATTCAAGACTTGGCTGCAAGGGGATAGTGAGAATTGATTACATCTACACGCAGGAAGGTTTGTATTTCTTGGAGATCAATACGATACCTGGTATGACCAGCGCATCACTCGTGCCGAAGATGGTGAGGGCTGCAGGGCTTGACATAACTTCGTTCCTGTCTTCCATAATTGAGAACTCATAGCCGGTGCTGCTCTCTGATTTCATTAGAAGCGGCATCGCCGGCCTGTCTGACATATACCCTTCGCCTGAGGCGAGGGGTATCGTTTTGATGCTGTGCCAGGAGCGGCTCGGTGTCAAGAGTTACACCCATATCATAGAGCCCGGATATGAGGTTCCGTCTTCTGCATTGCCAGGGTTGGAAGACGATCTAAGACGTCTCTCGGCAGGTGAACCAGTGCAGTATGTACTCGGCTATGCTGAGTTTTGCGGGCGCCGTTTTCATGTATCCCCGTCCGTGCTGATTCCACGTCCCGAGACGGAGCAGCTGGTCAGTGAGGCTGTAAGTTTCCTGGTTTCCGCCGGAAGATCCTGCAGGGTCCTTGATCTGTGTACGGGATCGGGCTGCATCGCCTGGTCAGTCTTTCTGGAAGCCGATGGCACAGAGATGGTGGGGGTGGACATATCGGATGCCGCGCTTGAAGTGGCCCGCGGCCAGTTCCCCGGACCCGCACCGAAGTTCGTCAAAGCTGATGTGCTTTCCGGAGGAGAAGGATTTGACGAGGGCACTTTCGATCTCATACTCTGCAATCCGCCGTATGTGATGGAATCCGAAAAGCTTGCAATGCGCACGAATGTGCTGGACCACGAACCGTGGCTTGCGCTGTTTGTGCCGGATTCCGATCCCTTGCTTTTCTATCGTGCCGTGGCCGCCTGGGCAAGACGCTTCCTGCGTCCCGGCGGGATAGGGCTTGTGGAGATAAATGAGTCGCTCGCCTCTCAGACGGAGTCTGTGTTCAAGGGTGCCGGATATGGGAAAACAGAAATTATCCGCGATTTCTTCTCAAAATATCGTTTTGTGAAGTTTTCATACTGAGGCCGTATATGCTGTCATGTGCCACAGGCCAAGGACAATGCGGTGATGCTGCAATTTAATCGATTAGATTGCATGGTAATCGGATAGCATTCTCCAACTTTGCGGCATGAAAAACTTCAGATTCTTACTTCTGCCGGCGCTTGTCCTGGCCGCGGTCTCCTGCGACAGTGGAGTCAATGATGTTCATCTTCCCTCTGTCCGGGAGGGCTTCACACTCCAGGACATGGCACGTATAATATCCGGGCTTCCCATGGACAGGGAGCATCTCTCGGAGGTCCATGATGCCGTAAGCTCATCGTCCGGCAACGGCTATGATGAGGAGTATATGCTATCGGACCTTCTGTCCAGCCCCGGTGCCGGGGTGGGCGATGACAGGCGCGATACCAGGGCTTCTGCTTCGTATGGAAAACCCATGCGAGAACTGCTTGCGGATTATTTCGCCTCACTTCCTTCCACCAGATCAGGGGAGGCTGATGTGCAGGGGTATCTGGATGCCCTGTCGGCTTCGGACATACAGATTTATTGGCCGTATTCGGAGGACTGGGACGGAGAGACTTATCCTGTCGTCACCTTCGATCCCGGGATGGGGGCGGACAGCAACTATGGTTACGAGCTCCGCAAACATGGGGACAGGCTGGAAGTGGCCGGTGGGGTGATAGTCACGGAAAAGATGGCCCGGGAGCGTCCCGTCTGGGTGATCAACCGCAATTCTGATTCGGCTTTCACTCCGCTTGACCTGTTTGAGCCGTCAAAGGGGGAGCCGGTTCCATCTTCCAGGGAAGATGAAGGCCGGGTTCTGCTGCTTCGCTCGTTCAAAGCCCGCAAAAATTTCGACTCCTGGTTCGGCGGAGCCTCGGAATTTTTCATCAAGTGCGGGGCTGTGGATGGTTTCAGGGCGACGACGGACGAGGAACTGAAACTCTATTCCCCGTCCGTGACGGACTTCCTTCTGGTTGTAAGACGCAGCCAAGTGGGCTATTCCATACCGCTCAACACCGTACTGCTCACTGATTTCACTCCTCAGATGGAGAAGATCGCATTCGCGATAATGGAGGACGACGGCGGAGAGTCCACCTCATGGAAGTGTGAAGCGGTGGTCAAATACAAGTCGCGTTCATACGGTTTTACCATGGACATACCCTACAGGGACAAGGATGACATAGTATGGCGTGGCCAGCTCTCGTCCGAGTATCTTTCGTCAAGGCGCTTTGTCACTGACAGGTTCGGGGAGACGGAACTCACTTTCGAACTTCGCTGACTGTCATCTCGCACGCGGCGCAGTCGAAGCCGAGCGCGAAGCGCCTGCCGTTGTTTGTGAGGTACAGCGGTCCGTTGTTCTTGGCCCCCTGGGATTTGGGGCACAGCCCGAGTTCATACCTGATGCAGTAGCGGCTGCGCATGAGTTCTCCATCTGCGGCCATGGCCTGAGGCGGAAGGAACCCTGTCCTGCTGCGGTTTGCCAACGGCCTGGCATTGACCGGCAAATTGTCGAGGTCTGAGGCGGTGAGGCGTCTTATGGAGTTGAGGACAGAGGCGCTAAGAAGGGGAGCTGTGTTGCTGGTGACATTGACTTTCCCGACGTGGAATGAGTAGATGCCGCTGCGCTTCGAGAGCTGGTCCCGGAGCATCGAAAGGGCCCTGTCCCTGTTGTCCGCCGCCTCTACGTCCGCGCAGAACCTTGAATCCAGGACCCTTCCGTCTTCTGTGACTGCATGGATTTCAATCACATAGTCTCCATGGATTTCAAGTTCGAGCCTGACTTCGATTTCCCTGCGGCATGGCCTGGACTCTATCTCTTTCTCGAACCCGGCGTTAAGGTTGCGGTAGAGAGTGTCTCCCTCCCTCAGCCCGGGGATGTCCTTGCATCGAATGCGCAGTCCTTCGCAGACATCCCCTCTGAATCCGATGATCCCGCTCCTGGAGGCGAAGGCGAAGCCGTCACCGTTCCTGAGTTCGAGCCCGTTTGCAAACGGGTTGATGACGATTTCCATCGACCGGTCCCTCATCCTGTTTATGCGTCTGACGGTTCCGATCCTTTCACCCATGGATTTGGGCGTGTCCATCGAGGACCACCTGCCTCTCTTTCCATCGAGATACAGCTGGGTGTATCCGCGGTTGAAAGTCTTGCTGCTGTCAGGTCGGAACCCCCCTGTGACCTTTCCGAAAGAAGCGCGGCAGTACAGATCCGGATTCCTGGCCACCAGGTCATTCAAAGCCATGTCGTACTCCCGTACCACGTTTTTGACGTAAGAGGCGTTTTTCAGGCGCCCTTCTATTTTGAATGAGCACACTCCGGCTTCAGCCAGATCTTCAAGCCTGTCCTTGAGATTGTAGTCCTTGAGCGAAAGCAGGGCCTTGTTGCGCACGAGTATCCTGTCGTCAGCATTGCAGAGGTCATATAGGGAGCGGCATGCCTGGATGCATTCCCCCCGGTCTGCGCTTCTTCCATCGATCTCCTCGGACAGGCGGCAGATGCCGCTGTAGCATACGCAAAGTGCCCCGTGGACAAAAAACTCCACTTCGCAGCTGACCGCTGAACAGATCCTGCGTATCTGCTCCAGGGAGAGCTCTCTTTCCAATATTATCCTTGAGCAGCCTGCCTTCTCGAACATCCGGGCTCTCTGCTCATCCCTTATGGCGCATTGCGTCGAGGCGTGAAGCGGTACTGTGATATCGTCCCATCCGCATATTCTCGTGTCTCTGATGATAAAGGCGTCAGCTCCCGCGTCCTGCGCGAGGGACATCTGCGAATGTGCCTGCTCCAGCTCTTCATCGGAGATGACTGTGTTGAAGGTTACAAACACTCTGGCACCGAAGCGATGCGCATAAGAGCAAAGCCCGGCTATATCTTCAATGCTGTTGCCCGCGGCTTTCCTCGCCCCGAAGTCCGGACCACCTATATATACCGCATCGGCACCGCAGTCGATGGCTGCGATGCCGATTTCTTTATCCCTTGCCGGGGCGAGGAGTTCAAGACTCCGCATTGTTACTTGAGGGCGTCAAGCATCTTCTTGGCCTCGGCTCCGTACTGAGGGTCGCTTACTGCCTTGGCGTAGAATTCCTTGGCCTTGGCGTTGTTCTTTGCTCCCTGATAGAGGGTACCTACGATATAGGCGATCTGGGTGGCGTTCTTGGCGTTTGGTGACAGCTCAAGATATTTCTCGAAGTACTTGATGGCGTCATTGTTCTTGCCGGCGAGCTGTGAAGCTGTACCTGCAATCTGGAAAGCCTGCGCGCTCTCGACATACTCGCTGCTCTTTACTGCGGCGGCGACTGCATCTGCGTATTTCTTGGCTTTCAGGGCTGCGGCGGCCTCCTTAAGGGAGATATTGGCGAGCTGCTTGCCGGCTGCCTTTTCCTGTCCGTTGGCGGCTGCCTGCTCGAGAGCGGCTTTCGCCTCTGCTGCCTTGCCCGCTGCGTTGAGCGCCATTCCCATGCGGAGGGCTGCTGTGCCGTTGGTCGGGTCCGCGTCTACCACTTCCTTGTATGTGGCTGCAGCCTCATCATATTTTTTCGCGTTCAGGAGCGAGCCTCCCTTCTGCATGATTATCTGAGGGATAAGCGTCTTCGCCTGCTCCTCTACCTCGGCATCGCTGTATTTCTGCGCCGCTTCCACTGCTGTTTTGAGGCCTGCTACGGCTCCATCATAGTCGGATGCCTTTGCAAGGTCCTTGGCTATGGAGAGATAGAGGTCCGGGATGACGGCTTTGCAGTTGTCTGCGACCTCTTTTCCCTCTTCTCCGAGAGCTGTAGCCTGGGAATAAGCCTGCTCGAATGCCTTGAGGGCTGTGGACTTGTCACCGGAGGAGAGGGCCTCGGCACCGGTGTTGTACAATTCTGTGATCTGTGCAAGATCCTGGGCGTTCATGGAACCGAGCGCCAGGGCCGCTACAACGATGGATGCGAAAATCTTTTTCATGATCGTATTGTGATTTTAATTGTTTTCCAACAGCACAAATATAATAAAAATGTCCTATTTTTGTAAAGATAAGCTTATTATTATGAGGAGGCATTTTTCAAAGATATGCCTTGTCTTGCTCATGCTCTCAACAATGATGCACGGACAGGCGCTTTCGTCCCTTGGTGTCCCCAAAGAGATAACTGTAGGGAGTCTTCCTGACGGAATCGACTTCTATCTGGTGTCCAATACGGCCAGAAAGGGATTCGCCGACTTCGCTCTTGTACGGAAGTCGGCATACGATGAGGTCAGGGATCGCGGTTCGCTCGATTCGCTTCCTCATTTCGGTTCCCGCAGACCATATCTTTTCCTGTCCGGCAACGGTGCCGGCTATACATCCTCCGGTTATATATCATCACGGCAGGACGCCACTTTGTTTTCTTTCTCCGACGTGCCGGTATATGATCAGAGCGTGGCGGATTCCACCATCCTCATGATGATGGACATCGCAGCCAAGTCGCGTGCCCCCCAGGCCATCATCGTCAGCGGCGACATAAAGCCCGACAAAATCAAAGAGAGGCTCAACCTGCTTTCGATGACAGTTCCCAGGCTGCGCCGCGATGACGGGCGCAGTTCTTATGTCTGGAATCCTAAGGATTCGCTGCTGCTTCTGACAAGCATCAACAATACATCCGACGTCGCATCGATCCATGCCGTATACAGCGCCGCACGTCTGCCCCGTGACAGGATGAACACTCTTCAGCCTCTTGTGGGGAAGGCATATTCCGATATACTCGGACACATAGTGAGCCGCAGGCTTGAGAAGGATTTCCGCAGCCATGGTATTCCGTTGGCTGATGTCAGCTTCCGATATGTTGACAGCGCCGGCGGCTCCGGCGATGAGCGTTACGTTTTCGCGGTCTATACCTCCGCGTCCACGCTGGACGCTGCTCTGGAACGCTTCTCATCCGTCCTCTCGTCCGTTGACAGGTGCGGTGTCGGCCAGGCTGAGTACCAGGATGCGAAGTCGCGTCTGATCTCGGAGTCCAAGCGTGAAGAAGGAGGGCGCATGACTGCCAATAGCGAATATGTCTCCAGATGCACTTCCGCTTATCTTTATGGTGCCGGCCTTGAGCGCCCTGCCGCAGCCGGAAGCGTACTGGCATCACGCAGTCTGCCTGCGGAGCTTGATCTGGAGCTGTTCAACAATTTCGCCGGAGCCCTTTTGGACTCTGCGCGCAACCTGACTCTCCGCTTCGATGCTCCGGACAACGGAGTTGACAAGGAGTTGCTGCATTCCTGCTTTGATGCGGCATGGGCGGCTCCGGATTCGGCTATGGTCGCCTACAAGGAGGATTTCGGGGATACTCTCAGCCTTTTTGTGCCGAAAGGTAAGGTGAAACTACGTAGCGATACCTCTGAACCCGTGTCCGGAGGCCGTCTATGGACTTTTTCCAACGGTGTCAAGGTCCTTTACAAGAAGACGGACATCAAGGGTGAATTCCAGTATTCCCTAATGCTGCGCGGGGGCGTGGCTTCCGTTCCGGGACTGCATAGCGGGGAGGGAGCGTTCGTCGGCGACATGCTGGGCCTGAGCGGAGTGGCCGGCCTGAGCGGCCCTGATTTCAAAGCCATGCTCGAAGCCAACGGGATCACCATGGACAGCAGGGCCGGGATATCGGACCTGCGGATCTCGGGCATAGCTCCCAAGTCCAAACTCAAGCTTCTGCTTCGTTCGCTTCTCTCAATAGCGGACAAGCGCACCCCCGACAAAGCCGAGTTCGATTATTACAAAGCGGGGGAGAAGCTGCGCATTGATATGGGTGCCCTCTCTCCGCGCGATGTCAACTCTTTGATGGACAGTATTATGCGTCCCGGATATTATTATACGGAGCGCAAATTTATCTCAAATCTTTCTGATGATCTCCCGGAGCGTGCCGAACAGTATTTCGAGTCCCTTTTCTCAAAGGTCAACGACGGGCTTATCGTCCTGACGGGCGACCTCGACGAGGAGCGCCTCAAGAAGGAACTGTGTCTTTCTCTCGGAGGATTCCGGACCAGAAAACAGTTTGCGCAGCGCCCGCACATCTCGGGCAGTCTGGCATCCGGTTCGGTGACATATATAGTCGAATCCGGCGCCGGGCTCGTCGGCGGCGGAGAGATCGGGGTCAATGTCGGTTTGTCGGCGGCGGTTCCGTACAACATAGAGAATTACATGTCGTTCAGGATGGCCGGGGAGGTTCTCCGCAAAGAACTGACCAAGGCTCTGGCCCCTATGGGGGCGTATCTGGAGATCAGCGACCGTCTGGAAGTCTTCCCGACCGAGAGGCTGTCTCTGTATATCAACTGCAGGCCATGCCGCGAGAGCGGGCTTCCCCTGTCGCTGGAGGCGGCTGATCCGCTCAAGATACTCGAGGCCATAAGACCGGTGCTGGCAACCATCGCCGAAGTGGAGATTTCCCCTGATGACCTGAAAGCCTACAAGGAGGTGGTGCTCAATTCGTACAAGGCTGATCTTCAGGATATGGGGAAGCTTGTCGACAAAGTCATGGTGCGCTATAGTGAGGGCAAAGATCTTGTCAGCGGATACAGTGCCGCCGTGAGCGGGGTGACTGCCGCAAGTGTCAAAGAAATTCTCGGCCTGCTTCGTGGCGGGGCTGAGGTTGAATACGTTATAATCTGATGGGAAGAGGGAAATTCGGGACGATAGTCCAGATCGGAGACATACTAGTGTCGGAGGATGTCGTGACAGAATATTTTGCCTGCGACTATGCCAAGTGCCGCGGGGCCTGCTGCATAATCGGTGACAGCGGAGCTCCAATGGAAGAGGATGAGCCGGATCTTATCGAACGTGAGTATCCGGAGTTCAAGGATCTTATGCGGCCGCAAGGCAGGGAGGCCGTCGAACAGAAGGGTTTCTTCGAGATAGACCGTGACGGTGATATCGTCACCCCGCTGGTGGACGGATCATGTGAATGTGCCTATTGCCATTTCGGTCCGGATGGGGAGTGTCTCTGTGCGATCGAGAAACGCGGCCTGAAAAAGCCTGTCTCATGCTCTCTGTACCCCATAAGGGTGACGCGCCTTACAGGAGGGGGCCTTGCCCTCAACCTGCATCGGTGGGAAATCTGTTCCGACGCCTTCGAGAAAGGACGCCGGGACCGTACAAGAGTTTACGAGTTTCTGCGCAAGCCCCTGACGGAACGTTTCGGGGAGGATTTTTACGAGGCTCTCGCCGCTGCGGCTAAGCATCTTCACGGTTAGCCGCTTCGACTCCTGCGGCTATCCTTACGGTCTCTTTTGTCAAGCCTTCCAATTCAAGGCCGGCTGCGATGTGCCGCATTGTTATCCTGTCCTCGTACATCTTGACCAGTCTTGCCAGAGGGGCGCGCTTGATGTAGCATATATCGTCCCCGTCCTGCTTCTCGAACTTGTATCCGAGGCGCTCCATCACGGCTTTGAGGACAGCGTCAGCCTCTTCAGGAGTGCCGTAGAAATGGGCGGTGCGTGTGGAGAAGCCGAATCTCGGGTAGATGGCTGCGAACACCGCCATCATGATGGCTATCTGCCACAGGGAGTCGTATCCGTTGATGAATATTTTGGACAGGTCGCCTTCCACGAATCCGGCCAGCACTAGTATCACGATGATCAGTGTCAAGATGACAATAAGGTACACGAAGTACTTTATGGAGCGTACAATATATTTCATGTCGGCAAAAGTAGCATAATATTTGCTATTTTTGCCCCGTGTAATTTAAAAATGACAGATTATGGAAAGAGAAGATCCACTTGAGAGACTTGAACGAAAGGAAAACGAGAAGAAGGCTAATGGTGGTCTCAAGACCGTGATGATCGCTATGATCGCTGTAGCTGTAGTGCTCGCTGTCGCTCTTGTCTATGTTTTGACTTCGAAAAACAAGCTGGTCGGCCAGCTTAACGATGAGAAAAAGGACCTCACCGAGCAGATCCAGATGCTCCAAAGCGACTATGAAGGCCTTTCTTCCGACTATGATAGCATCAACGCCCAGCTGGATTCATCCCGCGAGGAGATAGCCCAGCTTGTGGAGAGGGTAAAAAAGACAGAGGCTACCAACCGTGCCAAGATCCGCCAGTATCAGAAAGAGCTCGGCACGCTGCGTTCCATCATGAAGAGCTACATAGTCCAGATAGATTCCCTCAACACCCTCAACCACAAACTCACAGCCGAAGCTGCCAGCGCCCGCAAGGAAGCTGCCGCCAGCAAGAAGCGCAACGCGGAGCTCTCCCAGCAGGTGGAGGATCTTACCGGACGTGTGACAGCCGGAGCGGTGCTCAAGGCCAGGGGAGTGAAACTTGAGGCATACAACAACAACGACAAAATCACCGACCGCAGCGGGAAGGTGGCAAGGCTCCTTGTGACCCTCAGCCTTCTGGAGAACGAACTTACCCCGAAGGGGCCGGTACGTGTCTATGTAAGAGTCACTGACCCGGAGGGCAATCTGCTCACGGACGGGCGCGGCACCACATTCACCGTGGGAGAGGAGACTCTCCAGGCCACAGCTTCCCGCGAGGTGGACTATCAGGGCGCCGAGGTTGAGATGGGCATATACGTCAACAACATCCCGTCGTTCCACAAGGGAGTCTACACGGTGCAGGCCTACACCAACGAAGGTCCTGTAGGATCGGCTGAACTCCTGCTCAGGTAGCGGATGGTCTACATCCATGTCCCTTTCTGCCGCAGTTTCTGCATATACTGCGATTTCTATTCTGAGACTGCATGCGGCAAGAAGGGAGAAGAGCGGATGGAGCGTTACGCTTCAGAGCTCTGCTCTGAGATTGAGCGCAGGCGTCAGGAGATAACTGACACCCAGGGGCTCAATACTTTATACATAGGAGGCGGCACCCCTTCGGTGCTGCCTCTTTCTGTGCTTGGAAGGCTCGTCTCCACTCTTGGCTGCGGTCCGTTTGACGAATTCACCATCGAGGTCAATCCTGAAGATATAGTTGAGCGTGGGCCGGATTACGTGCGGTCATTGCTTGCTCTTGGCGTCAACAGGATCAGTATGGGAGTACAGTCACTTGACGACGGGATTCTTCATTGGATGCGGCGCCGTCATGATGCCTCCGGGGCACGCCGTGCGGTCCGGATTCTCAGAGAAGCTGGTGTCGGGAACATAAGCATCGACCTGATCTTCGGCTTTCCCTCTTTGTCTGAAGCGGTGCTTGAAACTACGCTGGATGAAGTGGCAGGCTGGAAGCCGGAGCACATTTCGGCCTATCAGCTCAGCATAGAGGAAGGCAGCGCCCTTGCTTCTCTCGCCAGGGACGGAAGGTTCGAAGAGGCCTCCGAATCATTGTGCGCATCTCAGTATCAGCGTATATGCCGCAGGCTGTCAGCTGCCGGTTATGAACACTACGAGATTTCCAACTGGGCTCTTCCCGGTCGCAGGGCGTTGCACAATTCAGCATACTGGACACGCCATACTTATGCCGGCCTGGGGCCAGGGGCGCATTCTTTCGACGGGCACTGCCGCAGAGCCAACAGCCAGAACCTCACGGGCTGGACGCATTCTATAGAAACACTGACCCCGCAGGAGGAGAGGGAAGAGAAGATAATGCTCGGATTGCGCACTTCGGACGGGATTCCCGAAAAGCTTTGCGACTATAGAAAGGTCCTTGGTCTGATAGCCGAGGGCTGTCTGGAGCGGCTCTCTGGAGATTCCGGCCATGTCCGCATTCCGGAAGACAAATACTTCATCTCGGACTCCATCATCGAAGAACTTATCTGACCGGGGCGGTTTTCCCGCGCAGCCAATCCGAGATCCGGGTCGGCAGCAGCGGTGCGAGAGTGCGGTAGACTCTTTCATTGTAGGCGTTCAGCCATTCCAGTTCGTCGTTGTCGAGCCGGGACACTTCAAGGGCTGACGTGTCGAAATGGCAGAGAGTCAGCGGCTCGAACTTCATCCATCTTCCGAACTCATTGCCCCCGTCTTCTACGCAGAGCAGCAGGTTCTCATGCCTGACCCCGTGCATCCCTTCCCTGTATATGCCAGGCTCATCGGAGACTATCATCCCCGGTTCGAGCGGAGTGGGGTTGAGGTTCTGCCTTATGTCCTGAGGACCTTCGTGGACGCCGAGGAAGAAGCCCACGCCATGTCCTGTGCCGTGACCGAAATTGCGTTTGCTTCTCCAGAGAGGCTCTCTTGCCAGGGCGTCGATGCGGCAGCCCGGAGTCCCTTCAGGGAACACTGCCATGGCCAGCGCTATATGGCTTTTCAATACGAGTGTGTAGTCTTCCCTTTCGAGCGGGGTGCATTTCCCGAGGGGGACGGTCCGCGTGATGTCGGTGGTGCCGAGGGTGTACTGCCCGCCTGAGTCGCACAGGTACAGGCCGCTGTCTTTCAGTATGGGTGCATCCTCCACCGGAGTGACGTAGTGTGGAAGGGCGGCACCCGGCCCGTAGGCGGAGATTGTCTCGAAACTGTCTCCGCGGTATTCTTCTATGTCTGCTCTGAGGCTGCCCAGCTTGATGGCGGCGTCACGCTCGTCTATTTTCCGACCGGCTTTCACCGATTCCTCCAGCCAGTACAGGAACCTTTCCATGGCCAGGCCGTCCTTGATGTGGATTTCCTTCATGTCATCGATCTCCACACTGTTTTTAACGGCTTTCCAAAGACCGACAGGACTTGTCCCGTCCAGCAGAGAGTTGCCGCGGGCCTGGAGAGCCGAGAAGATGTCGTAGTTGAGGCTTCCGCTGTCGATGTACAGCTGCCCCTGCACCTCGTCGCCCACATAGTCTATGTCGGAATAGGGGAGTTCTTCGATGCCCTCGGATTCAAGTATGCTGAATGTCGCCTGCGTCTGAGGGTCTTCGATGTCCCCTTTCTGCACATACCAGAGCACCCGGTCACAGGTGATGAGAAGATAGCTGATGACCAGAGGGTTATACTCTATGTCTGAGGCTCTCACGTTGAGGATCCATGCTATTTCATCCAGGGAGGATAGCAGGATGCCTTCGCACTGCTTGTCCTTGAGGAATCCTCTGATCTTTCCGATCTTGGACAGTCTGGTCTCGCCTGGCTGTACCGTGAATACCGGTGTCTGCGGGATCGGCGGTCTGTCAGTCCAGAAGCGGCTCATGATGTCCGGCACGCTCACTACGGTGCCGGGGAGGCTGACGGCGAATGCCGCGCTCACGCAGTAGCCGTCCACCGCCACGATGCCCTCTTCTCCGAACTGCCCCTCCAGCCATTGCGGTATCGGGACCTCTCCAGGGACCCTTGTCTTGTGGAGCTCCACTCCGCTCCCCTCCAGCTGACTTGTGGCCTGGATGAAATACCGGCTGTCCGTCCAGAGTCCCGCATGGTCGGCTGTCACCACCATGTCCCCGGCCTCCCCTGTGAAGCCGCACAGCCATTCGACCTGTTTCCACCTTTCGGCAGGATATTCGCTGCCGTGCGGGTCGGAGCCGGTGATCACAACGGCGTCCCACCCCTTGGAGCGCATCAGTTCGCGCAGCGCCCCGATTCTGGAAGAGAAGATGTTCATCGCTTTTTTCGCGTTTCTTAGCGGCAAATATACTATTTTTGCAACTTATGAAGATAGGAAACATCGATCTGGGTGAGAGGCCTCTGCTCCTCGCTCCGATGGAAGACATCACCGACGCCTCGTTCCGCCTGCTCTGCCGCGAGCAGGGGGCGGACATGGTCTATACTGAGTTCATCCCTTCAGACGGTCTGATACGGGACGCCGACAAGGCACTTGCCAAGATGCGTACCTATGACCGGGAAGCTCCTGTGGGCATACAGATCTACGGGCACATCCCGGAGTCCATGGTTGAGGCCGCCCGCATGGCCGACATGGCTGTGGAACTCGTCGGAGGTCATGGAGCCGACCTGATAGACATCAACTTCGGCTGCCCGGTGACAAAGATTGCGGGGCGCGGTGCCGGGTCGGGGATGATGCGCTACCCTGACAAGATGGTGGCCATCACCAAGGCTGTCGTGGAGGCCGTGGGCAAACCTGTCACGGTCAAGACCCGTCTCGGCTGGGACGAGAATTCAAAGATAATAGTTGAACTGGCCGAGCGCCTGCAGGACGTGGGAATCAGTGCGCTCACCGTGCACGGCCGCACGCGCTGCCAGATGTACAAGGGCGCCGCAGACTGGACCCTTATCGGGGAAATCAAGAACAACCCCCGTATGCACATCCCCATCATAGGCAACGGGGACATCACCGACGGGCCGTCAGCCGCAGCCGCCTTTGCCCGCTATGGTGTGGACGGAATCATGATAGGCCGTGCCACCTTCGGGCATCCGTGGATATTCCGGGAGATCAAGTATTATCTGGAACATGGTGAGGCGATGAGGGAGCCGTCCGTGCGGGAGAAGGTCGAACTGGCGAAGCGTCATCTTGCCCTGTCATTGGAACAGAAAGGCGAACCGAGGGGCATCTATGAGATGCGCCGGCATCTTTCCTGCTATTTCAAGGGTCTCCCCGATTTCAAAGAGACGCGCATGAAGATGGTCACGACCCTCGACAAAGCCGAACTTTACTCCATTTTGGATTATATTTGCATGAGATATGACGATTGACAGGATCATACTTTTTCCATATTACCTCAGCCTGAAGCTGCGGGACAGATTCTACAGGAAACGTTTTTCTAAACTCTTCACCCCGGAGGTCCCGTCCGTGTGCGTGGGCAACATCACCGCCGGCGGCACGGGCAAGACCCCGCATGTGGAGATGATACTCAGGCTGCTTCTCGAGAGCCCGGAATGGAAAGACAGGAACATTGCAGTGCTCTCCAGGGGCTATATGCGTGAAAGTAAAGGCTTCCAGCAAGTGCCAGTGGACGGCGGCGCCGCCCTTTTCGGGGATGAACCGGTGCAGATCAAGAAAAAATTCCCGCGGGTCACGGTGGCTGTGGACAAAAACAGGGTGGAGGGATGCACCCTCTTGTGCGACCCTGCGAAACTCGAGTCCAAACGCTACTCCAAGTGCTGGGACAAGAGTCTTCCGGAGGCTGATTACATAGTGCTGGACGATGCATTCCAGTACCGCAAACTCCGTCCTGCGCTGAGCGTGGTCCTTGTCGACTGGAACAGGCCGGTGTCCCACGACAGTCTGCTTCCCCTCGGGCGGCTGCGTGATCTCAAGGAGAGGCTGTTCGATGCCGATGCGGTCATCGTGACCAAGTGTCCGCCTGATCTTGATGACAATGCCAAATCCGCATTTGTCGTCTCCCAGGGCTTTGAGTCCTTCGATGCAGCTGCAAGTATCGCCGTCTCCCCGGATGGAGGACGGAAGACCGTGCTGTTCACCAGTATAAACTATGCCCAGATCCATGGGGTGTACCCGGAGACGGAACCCAGGTATGTATACGCCAAAAAGGCCATAATGGTGAGCGGCATCGCCAAGGATGCCCCGCTGCGCAACTATTTGAGCGACTTCTACAAGATAGCAAAGCGCTTCAGTTTCCCGGATCATCATAAATACAGCTGGTCGGACATAAACTCCATCAAGTCCTCCCTGCGCAAGAACCCGACCGCCGCCATCATCACTACGGAGAAGGATGTCCAGAGGCTGCTTGACTTCAGCGGCATGCCGCCGGAGATCCGTCAGCGACTGCTTGTCGCCCCTATAGAAGCAAAATTCCTCTCCGAGAGGGAGAGGAATCTGTTCTATGATATGATCACGGGCCTCAAGGTTATACGGTCATGATGTCCTTTTCTTTGGCTGACACGAGCTCGTCCACCGCTTTCACTTTCTTGTCGGTGATCTTCTGAATCTCGTTCTCGGCTTCCTTCTGGGTGTCCTCAGGGAGACCGTCGTTCTTCTGTGCCTTTTTCAGCAGGTCCATCCCGTCGCGGCGGGCGTTGCGCACCACGATTTTGGCATTTTCCCCGGCGCCCTTGGCCTTTTTGATGAGTTCCTTGCGGCGGTCTTCCGTCAGGGCCGGCACCGTGCAGCGGATGACTTCCCCGTTGTTCTGCGGGGTGAAACCGAGATTGGCATCGATGATGGCCTTCTCGATCTTCGGAATCATGCTCTTCTCCCATGGCTGGATGGCAAGGGTCCTCGCATCCGGGGCGGTGATTGAGGCAACCTGCGGAACCGGAGTCGGGGTACCGTAGTAGTCAACGGTCACATTGTTGAAAATCAGCGGGTTCGCCTTGCCTACCCTGAATGACTTGAGATCCTCTTCGAGGAAACGTACGGCCTCGTCCATCTTGGACTCGGTCTGGTTGATGATTTCGATAGCTTTATCTGTCAACATTGTCTTGTGTGTTTATGCGTGTACTGTCGTGCCTACTTTCTCCCCGTTGAGGACCCTGGCAAGGTTGCCTTTCTCCTCTATGTTGAACACGATGATCGGGACCGGACCCTGTTCGCAGAGGGCGAATGCCGTCGCGTCCATGACCTTGAGGTGGTCGGAAAGGGCCTTTGTGAAGGTGAGCTCCTCGTACTTGACTGCATCAGGGTGCTTTTCGGGATCGGCGGTGTAGACCCCGTCCACTCTCGTCCCTTTGAGCAGGGCGTCCGCTCCGATTTCAAGGGCACGGAGCGCCGCTCCGGAGTCAGTGGTGAAGAACGGGTTGCCTGTGCCTCCTGAGATCAGGGCCACGCCGCCCTCTTCAAGCAGGGAGACAACTTCTTCTTTTCTATAATAATGTGCGATAGGGGTCATCGGGGTGGCTGTGAACACTTCGGCTTTCAGACCTTCTGACCTGAGGGCGCATGCGAGGCCGAGGGAGTTGATCACTGTGGCCAGCATACCCATGCGGTCGCCTGTTATCCTGTCGAATCCGGATCCGAGGCCTTGGAGTCCGCGGAATATGTTGCCGCCTCCGTTGACTACGGCGACCTGATGTCCGGCCTTCACTGCGGCTGCTATTTCTTTTGCGTATCTTACCAGGCTTTCTGAATCAATGCCCTTGCCTGACGGGCCCCCGAGGCTTTCGCCGCTAAGTTTCAGCAATACTCTCATATCCGAATGTTTGGAAAACAAATGTATTTGAAAATTATGAAACTTGCAAGATTAGAATTATATTTGCAGCCCCGTACAACGATTAAATATTGTAACAATGTTCATATTCAATTCTTCGATCGGCAAGAAATTCATCCAGGCGGTGAGCGGAGCTTTCCTCATCCTGTTCCTGCTTCTGCACGGTACCATCAACTTCTTCTCCGTGATTGATTCGTTCACGGGCAAATTCGGCGTCTGCGCTGCAGATGACAAGCTTTTCAGCGCCGGGGACGGCCTTTTCAAGCTCGGCTGCGACTTCATGTCTACCCCTGTGATTTCCATCATGGTCCCGATTCTGGCGCTCGGCTTCCTCGTGCACATCGTGTACGGCTGCTGGCTTACCGCCAAGAACATCTCCGCCCGTGGAGGATACAAGCGCTATGAGGTCGCCTCCAAGGCTGCCACCGACTCCTGGTCCGCGCGTAACATGTTCGTGCTCGGCATCGTCATCCTCGGCGTGCTCTTCTTCCACCTTTTCCATTTCTGGGCGAAGATGCAGCTTCCCGAGATGTTCGGCATAGGCAATTATGAGGACAACCCTTATCTGCTGCTGACCACGGTGTTCGGCAACTGGTGGGTGCTCGCGATATATCTCGTATGGTTCGCGGCCATCTGGTTCCACCTCTCACACGGCTTCTGGAGCATGTTCCAGACAGTGGGCTGGGACGGAAGCGTCTGGTTCAAGCGTGTCAAGGTGATAGGTGTGGTGGTTGTCACTATCATCTGCCTCCTCTTCGTGTCTGTCGCCATCAACGCATTCATCCAGGCCAACTTCATCGCTTGAGAGCAGGGAAGTTTTTGATTTGACAAAATATTTACGTATCTTTGCGACCCCTATTTTGTGTAGGGATCGCAATTTTTTATTAACTATTTTAAGATCAAGACAGTGGACACACAAAGCTACAAGACAGTATCGCTCAATGCAGCGACTGTGGACAAGAAGTGGGTTGTCATTGACGCGACAGATCTCGCGCTTGGTCGTCTTGCGTCCCGTGTGGCGCTTGTCCTTCGCGGCAAGACCAAGCCGGGCTATACTCCTCATGTGGACTGCGGTGACAATGTCATCGTCGTCAATGCGGAGAAAGTCGCTCTCGGTGGCAAGAAGATGACTGACCGTGTTTACGTTCGTTACACCGGCTATCCTGGTGGACAGCGTTTCACGACTCCGAAGGAGATCCTCGCGACTCGACCTGCCGAACTCGTCAGGAGAGCAGTGAAGGGTATGCTCCCTAAGACACGTCTTGGTGCAGATCTGCTCAACAACCTGTATGTATATGCAGGGCCGGAGCATCCACACCAGGCACAGACCCCTAAAGAAATTAAGTTGGACGAAATTTAAACAGAGCAAATGGAACAGACACACGCCCTTGGAAGACGTAAGACAGCTGTAGCTCGCGTTTATCTCACTCCAGGCAAAGGCAACGTCACGATCAACGACCGCGCTCTCGAGGTTTATTTTCCGCTCGAGTCCCTCCAGTATGTTGTGAACCAGCCGTTCGAAGTTACCGGCACTCTCGGCCAGTTCGATGTCAAGGTTACCCTCGTGGGCGGCGGCATCAAAGGACAGGCTGAGGCTGTGCGCCTCGGTATCGCCCGCGCCCTCAGTGAGCTTGACAGAGAGGCATATCGTGCTGCGCTCAAGTCTGCCGGTTTCCTCACCCGCGATTCACGCGAGGTTGAGCGTAAGAAGCCTGGTCAGCCTGGTGCACGCCGCCGCTTCCAGTTCAGCAAACGTTAGCATAAAGCTGATTACGGCACAGCCCGGTTTGAAACCGCTCCCGCAGGAGGGTTGCCGTGCTGCGGAAAAGGCCGGAGACCGGTCAGACCGTTACTCCGCCTTGAAGAAAAGAGACCCCGGAAGGGGACAGTTTACAAAAACAGAAACAGACAGATGTCAAGAACAAATTTCCAGGAATTGCTTGATGCAGGCGTTCACTTCGGCCACCTGGCCAGGAAGTGGAACCCTAAGATGGCTCCGTATATCTTCGACCAGAAGAACGGCATCCACATCATCGACCTGCACAAGACTATCGGCAAGATAGATGAGGCGGCCGAGGAGATGAAGCAGCTTGCAAAGTCAGGCCGCAAGATCCTCTTTGTCGCCACCAAGAAACAGGCAAAGGACATTGTAAAAGAGAAGGCAGCCGAAGTGAATATGCCTTCCATCACCGAGCGCTGGGCCGGTGGTATGCTCACCAACTTCCCGACCATCCGCAAGGCCATCAAGAAGATGTCCGTCATCGACAAGATGAAGGAGGACGGCACTTTCGACAAGCTCGCCAAGAGGGAGCGTCTCCAGATTGACCGTCAGAGGGCTAAGCTCGAGAAGAACCTCGGTTCCATCCGTGACATGAGCCGTCTTCCGTCAGCACTCTTCGTTGTCGATGTGCAGAAGGAGGCCAATGCAGTCAAAGAGGCGAATCGTCTCAATATCCCGGTATTCGCAATGGTTGATACTTGTTGCGATCCTACCCCTATTGATTATGTGATACCGGCAAATGACGATGCCGTAAACTCTATCGACTACGTTGTGAGCGTACTTTGCAAAGCCATCGAGGAAGGTCTTGCTGAGCGCAAGCTTGAGAAAGACAAGGAAGCTTCAGAGGAGGTCGGTGAAGAGAAGCCGGCTGCAGCCCGCAAGCTCCGTGCCCGCAAGGGGGCTCCGAAGGCCGAGGAGGCTGAGGTGAAGTCCGAGTAAGTTCCATTTATATAGACTGATAAGAATATGGCAATTACAGCAGCAGACGTAATGAAATTACGTAAAATGACTTCTGCGGGAATGATGGACTGCAAGAAGGCACTTGAAGAAGCCGCAGGTGACTTCAACAAGGCCATCGACATCATCCGTGAGAAGGGAAAGCTTGTGGCCGCCAAGAGGGCTGACCGCGAGACTTCCGAGGGTGCGGTAAAGGCACGTGTATCCGGCGACAAGGGCATCCTCGTATGCCTTGGTTGCGAGACTGACTTCGTGAGCCGCAATTCGGATTTCCAGAATCTCGCCGAGGCTATCGCTGACGTGGCCATTGCGCAGTGCCCTGCCGATCTTGAGGCCCTCAAGGCCTGCAAGATGTCTGACGGCTACACCGTTCAGGAGGCTGTCGAGGCTCAGACAGGCAAGACCGGAGAGAAGCATGTTCTTGCTTACTATGCACTTGTCGAGGCACCTTTCGTGGCCCAGTACGTGCACAAGATCAACGGTAAGCTCGGTGCTCTGGTAGGTTTCAACAAGCCTGTCCCGGAGGAACTTGCAAAGGGAGTTGTGATGCAGGTCGCATCAATGAACCCTGTCGCCATCTCTGCGGAGGACTGCCCTAAAGACGTGCTCGACAACGAGTATCAGGTGGCTGTCCAGAAGACCAAGGAAGAGCAGGTCCAGAAGGCGATCGACGCCGCCCTCAAGAAGGCTGGCATCAACCCTGCCCATGTGGACAGCGAGGAGCACATCGAGTCCAACACCTCCAAGGGTTGGCTCACTCCTGAGCAGGCTGCCCAGGCCCGCGAGATCATCAAGACCGTAGGTGAGCAGAAAGCTGCCAACCTTCCGGCTCAGATGATCGAGAACATCGCCAAAGGACGCGTGCAGAAGTTCCTCAAGGAGCAGACGCTTCTCGAGCAGGAGTATCAGATGAGTGATGACAAGATCTCCGTGAAGGATGCTCTTGCAGCGGCCGACAAGGATATCAAGATTCTCGCTTTCAAGCGTTTCTCACTCAACGACTAGTATTTTAGAATGTTTGAGGGGCGGTCGGTGTTATGCGGATCGCCCCTTTTTTTGAAAAACAGTGATCATGAAGAAATTATTTTTGACTTTGTGTGCAGCCGTGGTTTGCCTGGCAGCAGGTGCGCAGGCCAATGTCGGTTACAGGCAGGGCTACCGCGGTAGTGTTGAGCTTGAGAATATGGTACTTGTCAACAAGGCCCCCGACAACATGTCCGGCATCTCTCTCGTCTCTTCCCACGGATACAGTTTCGGTAACGGGGTTTTCCTCGGTGGTGGACTGGCTCTCACGACGGAGTTGCGCTACAGGGATTTTG
>CAKUYG010000018.1 GCA_934702165.1 uncultured Bacteroidales bacterium
AAGCAGGGAGTCACACTGGGAGTAGTTTCTGGAATTCGAGGCCCCAGGAGCGATGTGCACAAGGCCGCGGTAGCTGTTTTCGCTGCGGCCGGCGGAAATGCCCTTGGAGACGATGCGGCTGCGGGTGTTGCGCCCCAGGTGTATCATCTTTGTACCCGTGTCGGCCTGCTGGAAGTGGTTGGTCATCGCCACGCTGTAGAACTCCGATGATGAGTTGTCCCCCTTGAGGATGGTGCTCGGGTATTTCCATGTCACTGCGGACCCGGTCTCGACCTGGGTCCAGCTCAGATGTGATCCGCTTCCACGGCATATCCCCCTCTTTGTCACGAGGTTGAGGATACCTCCCTTGCCTGAGGCGTCACCCGGGTACCAGTTCTGTACAGTGCTGTATTTGACATCGGCATCTTTCTCCACGATGATCTCCACTACTGCGGCGTGCAACTGGTGCTCGTCACGCATAGGTGCGGTACAGCCCTCCATGTAGCTGAGCTGCGAGCCCTCGTCGGCCACGATAAGCGTCCTCTCGAACTGCCCGGTTCCCAAGGCGTTGATACGGAAGTAGCTGGACAGCTCCATCGGGCACTTGACTCCCTTGGGAATGTAGCAGAACGACCCGTCGGAGAACACAGCCGAGTTGAGCGCTGCATAGAAGTTGTCCCCCGGAGGGACCACTGTCGCGAGGTACTTGCGCACAAGGTCCGGGTACTCCCTGACAGCCTCGGAAAAAGAACAGAAGATTATTCCCTTGTCAGCCAGCGTCTTGCGGAAAGTCGTCTTGACGCTGACCGAATCGAACACCGCATCCACGGCCACCTCGGAGCGCGGCTTGACCCCGGCAAGGGCTTCCCTCTCATGCAGAGGTATGCCGAGCTTGTCGAATGTCTCCACCAGCGCCGGGTCTATCTCGGACGGACGATCCTCGTCTTTTTTTGGCGCGGCCCAATATATTATGTCTTGGAAATCTATCTTCGGCAATTTGAGATGCCCCCACGTCGGAGGCGTCATCGCAAGCCAGCGGCGATAGGCATCAAGCCTGAAGTCAAGCAGCCACTGCGGCTCGCCTTTCTTTGAGGAGATGAGACGGATGATGTCTTCACTGAGCCCTTTCGGCACATATTCCTGCTCGACCTCGGTGACGAAGCCGCCCTCATACTCTCTCTGAGTGAAATCTTTTAGAATATCATCCATATACAAACGGCAAATTTACGCATTTTTAGCAAGCCGCGAAAGACTTTTGGAAAAGGCGGGAAATCCCCTTAGAAAGCGGCAATTTGTTTTTTAACGGTCACTTAACTGTCAGAGCGCCGCGAGACAAGAAAGACGCCGAGGAAGACGAGCAGCATGGCTGCGGCCTTGACAAGGCTCGGGCTTTCCTGGGAAGCGGCGAGAGCGATGAGAGAAGCGGCGACGGGCTGGAGGTTGTTGTACATCGCCACGGTCGTGGGCTGGAGGTATTTCTGCCCGAAAGGGACGAGGAAATAGCTGATGAAAGTCGAGAAGATTATGACGAAGCCTACCGCGAGCCATACTGCCGGAGAGAGCGCCGCCCACTGAGTGAGAAGCACATCACGGATCGAGAACGGGAGGAGCATGATGAGGCCGAAAAGATATTTCCACTTCATCAGCGTGATCGGAGAGTATTTCTTGATAATATCCTGAAAGAAAACAAGATACACTCCATACGAAACCTGCGACAGCAGACAGCAGGCGATTCCGGAAAGTGAACCGCCGGAAGTGAAGGTGCTTCCGTAAAGAGCAAGGAGCAGAGTGCCCGACATCCCTATAAGTATGCCTCCGACCTTGCGCGCATCCACCCTTTCGTGCAGGTGAAGCGCGGACATGATAACAGTCCAGATCGGAAGCGTGGCCATGCAGATCGCCGCCTCGGTCGGCGAAGAGAGGGAAATGCCCTTCATATAAAACAGCTGCACCAGCACGGTCGAAAAGAACGCCGCGAGAAACAGCTTCCAGTAATCCCTTTTCTCCACTTTCTCTTCCCTTTCAGACTTCAAGACAGACGAGGCGAGCCAGAAAAGCAGCGTCCCGGACAATATGCGTATGTCCGCAAGCACCGTGGATGAGATAATGCCGCCCGCCAGTATGAATTTGGACACCGGGACGGCCGCGCCCCAGATCGTGTTGCAGAGAAGCAATGAGATGTGGCCTATACGGCGTCTGGAAGAAGTTGTCATGCAGCGGACAAAGTTAATGAAGTTTGACAGGATTACCATTTTTTCGTAACGTAAAAATGACAACGTCTGTTTAAATTTGGATAACTCATTTATTTTGGCTTACTTGCAAGGGTAAACCACTAACAACCTATTTATTTATGAAAAAAATCCTATGTTATCTGGCAGCCGGCGCAGTCGCGCTCGGCGCGATTTCCTGCGTGAAGGACCAGGAGTCATCATCGGTGACCGCAGTGCGGCAGGCCAAGGCTGCCGAGCTGCTGAGCATCGCCGAACTCAACAAGGCCCAGGCTGAAGCCGCCAAGACCACGGCCAACGCCGAAGCGGCACTCAAGGCTGCGCAGGCCGAGTACCAGAAATCCCTTGCCGAGTATCAGAAAGCCATGGCCGAATACCAGCGGGCCCTTGCTGACAAGACCGGCGCCGAAGCTGAAGCCATCCGCGAAAAAATGAAGCAGGACCAGGAGAGATTTGAACTCGAGAAACAGAAGATTCTCATCGAGATCGAGCGCATCCGCGCCGAGGCTGATGCCCAGATCGCAGCCTATAGACTGAGCGTCAAGAAGATCGAGCAGGAAATAGCCGATCTGGCCGACGAACGCATCAAGAAGCTCTTCGCAGAATACAGTTCACTCGTCTCGGAGCTCTCAGGCGAAAGGACCCTGCTGCTCAACGAACAGACACGCAAGCTCCAGGCTGAAAGCGAACTCGTTTCACTTCAGGCATCAGCATCACAGACGGAAGTCGAGTACAACCGCATGATTGCCGGAAAGAAAGCCTTCATCGAGACCCTCAAAGCCCACAAAGAGCACCAGCCTGACCATGCGACCCTCGAACCGCTGATCGACGCCAAGTGGGAGGAAATCGACGCCCTCAGGGACAAGATCTCCGAAAACGAGCAGAAGACCTACAACGAAAGTGAAGAAACCCTGAGCGCCAAGTACAACGAGACGGACAAGGCGCAATACCGGTACACCCATGACGGCATCACAGTACGGATTCCTATCCTCAGCAGACTGATCGATCTCAGAGTCGTCAACCGCATCGAACCGGACGACGACGCCGTGCTCACATATATCAACGGTCTGAGCGAACCTGTAATCTTCATGGTCCCGAAGGTCAACAGCGCCCTGATCGAAAACGCCAAGAACAAGATAGAGAAAGACATCCGCGACTACATGTCCTGGCTCGGCAAGGAAGGGGACACGATGAAGCACGATGGAACGCTGTACGCGCAGTACGCATACTTCCAGGACATGCTTGAAAAGGCAGCCAAGGACCTCTCAGCCAAAAAAGACGCTATGGCGGATGCCGAGAAAGCCAGAGCCGACGCCAAACAGGCACATCTCGATGCCATTGCCGAACACGAGAAGGCTCATGAGGCTCTGGAAGCGGCACAGAAGGCCTACGATAACTCCGTAGAGGCAGAAGCCAATGCGCAGGAAGCTTACGATGCTGAGGATGACGCTGCCAAGAAGGCCGAACTCCTCAAAGCCCTCGATGAGGCCAGAAAGGCAGCCGCCGACGCAGCAACAGCCCTGGGCAAGGCAGGAGAAGCCGACACCGAGGCAGAGAAGGCCGAAGCCGAAGCCGAAACCAAGTTCAAAGAGGCGAAAGATGCCTACAAGACCGCCGTGAGCGACTACGAAGCCGCCCAGACCTGGAAAGTCCAGATAGAAGACACCGTCATCGTGACAAAGGACAACATCGACTACTTCACAGCAAAGATAGCGAAAATGCAGGCCACGCTCGACAACTTCGACACAGCCGTCTCCGAGGCTTTCTCCGAGCAGGAATCATTTGTAAATGAGATGCTTTCCCTCGCCGAAGCGCGTGACAAGGCAAAAGCCGCATACGACAAGGCACAAGAAGATCTCAACATCCTCGTCGAAGAATACAGGGCTCTGCTGAACCTCTGGAACTATGCCGACTACGCCAGCTACGAGCAGTCCATCGCCGATGCCGAAGCGGACATCGCAAGATACACCCAGTACATCGAGGACGCCAAGAACGCCGCCGGCAACAAGGAGGAGAGCATAAAGCTCATCGAGAAGAGGATCGCCGACATCGAGGCGCGCATCAAGGTGCTTGAGAAGCTGGTGGACAATGCGAAGAAAGCACTCGACACAGCCCTCGCGGCAGAGTAATTTCCTAACATTCGGATTATGATCAAGAGACTTACAGCAATATTCTGTATCCTCTCATTGAGCCTGTCAGCCGCAGCCCAGAAGCATCATTGCGCGCAGACGGATTACGGCCCTGTCAAGGGCGACATTCTCGTCAGCGCGACAGTGGGCTACGACAGTTTCGTAGGACAGAACGCCGCTACCGACACAGGAGCCTCCCGCTATGAGATAGGCGCCTCGTCCTCAAGTTGGCTTGACAGCAGACTCAATGTTGGAATGGAAGGCAGCTGGTTCTTCACCGACACATGGGCGCTGCGCTTCGGCGGGGGAATCGGCTACAGCTACAACCCCGGGTACAGCGAACGGCCCGGAACCTCCGATGAAAGTTCCGAGCCGGGAGACGGCTCGATCCCGTCCTACAGAGCAGTGGGCGAAGCCTCAACCCTCAAATACAGTGTAATCCTCGGAGCAGACAGGTATTTTACTCATCCGTCACTGAAGAACTTGAGATTCCATGCAGGCATCCACGCCGGATTCGCCCACGGGCTCAACCAGATCCTCTACGATGAGATGGAGTCCCTCGGCAAATCCCTCGGAGAACGCTACGCCATCAGGGGTATGCTAAACGCCGGAGCCGACTACTACTTCCTCCAGGGAATGTTCCTCGGCATCGAGTTCAACCCGTTCCAATACGGATACAGCGTAACGACTATCCGCCCGCAGGAAGGGCTCGCGGCCTACAGCGCCGACTGCCATGACTTCAGCGGTTTCGCCTCACCGACCATCAAGATCGGATTCAAATTCTGAGCATTTTTCGGCTAATGCCCCGGTGCGCTTGGAGCATGTCATGAGCATCGGCGCAGTTTGTCCACCAAAAGGCGCTTTCCCCGGACATTGCCATGCCTCGTTGACACCATCTCACGTCAAGTCCGTTTTTTCACCAAACTCGGTCATGACATCATGGCCTGCACAAGCCTCTATGGCAGGCGGGCATAACCGAGGGGGTCTGGGAGGGTGCGTCGGCCACGCCTGCCTCAGTCAGAACGCGACCAGAGACGGTTACCCACGACCGGGACTGACGGATTTGCCCCAAACTAGCCTCAGGAGGCGCCTGATTATAATTGAAGCCCCCAGTGCTCATCAGAGCACCGGCGCGGTCGCGGGACTTTGCCTGCAAAGTCGGAAAGCGACTTCCCGGAGGGCCGCGTCAGCGGCGCGGCGGAGCGTCAGCGATTTTGCGAAGCGAATGAGCAGCGAAGACGCCCGGCGATGGCTTGCCGAGCCGGCGTGCCCCTGAAAGGGGCTGTCAGCGAAGCTGACTGGGGTTGAGAAAGCGCGCTTGCGCAGCAAGCGCAGGAGTCTGAGGATATGCCCCAGTGCTCATCAGAGCACCGGCGCGGTCGCGGGACTTTGCCTGCAAAGTCGGAAAGCGACTTGAGCGCCGCAGGGGTCGGGGATATGCCCCGTAAAGGTAGTGCCCGGGGCCGGACTCGAACCGGCACATCTTTAGAGGATAATGGATTTTGAGTCCATCGCGTCTACCAATTCCGCCACTCGGGCAAACAGATTGCAAAGGTATCCAAAAATCGCGATTTATCAAATATTTGCACTATCTTCGTTCTCGGCAAAAACTTGACTGGATATGAACAACAATATTTTTGTCGTATATGACCGCAATGTCGCCGACTTCGCGCTTAAGATAGCCGAGGGCCGGCCGACCTTGCCGATAACAGCTGACGAGGAGCACAAGACGATGGAGAGCGTACTCGGAATCTGCCGCTGGCTTCTCGCGCAAGGCGCCGACCGCAACGCCATCATCTACGCTATCGGCGGCGGGGTCACCACAGACATGGCCGGATTCGCCGCAAGCATCTACAAGCGCGGCGTCAAATACGTCAACTACCCCACCACACTGCTCTGTCAGGTGGACGCCGGGATAGGCGGCAAGACAGGCGTGAACCTCGATTCCTACAAAAACATGATCGGCGTAATCCGCTTCCCCGCCGACACGAGAATCTACCCCGAGACACTCCGCACTCTGCCTCTGCGCGAACTCCGCTCCGGAGCCGCCGAACTCCTGAAAACCTTCATTATCGAAGACAAAGGCAACTACTCCAAAGCCGTAAAGGCCCTCTCCGGAGAGGTTGACTTCAACGCCCTCGGCCCGCTCGTCAAGGCCGCAGCCGACATAAAGCGCAAAATCGTCTCGAAAGACCCATACGAAGAGGGGCCGCGCCGCCTGCTTAATCTCGGGCACACATACGCCCACGCCATCGAATGGTACCAGCACACGCACGCCACCCCAAACCCTATGACCCACGGAGAAGCCGTGGCTGTCGGCATCGTCCAGGCCGCCAGGCTATCTGAGAGGCTCGGCATCGCAGAAAGCGGAACCGCGGAGAAACTGAAATCCGACCTGTCCGCCTGCGGACTCCCGACGGAACTCCCATGCCAGGAAGCGGAGCTTGAGCAGGCGATGCGCAAAGACAAAAAAGCCGAGAACGGCATCATACACTTTGTCCTGATAAAGAAAATAGGAAAGGTAATAATCAAAGATTTACATGATCTGCACCAGCATTCAGAACAAGACTTATAAGCAGATACTCGAGATCCTCTCCGACCCTCAGATCGAGATGGCGGAAATCAGGCTCGACCGCTGCGAACTCACCGGAGAGCAGATAGAGGATCTGTTCGGCAACTCCGACACGCCTCTCATCGCGACTTGCCGGATAGATGAAGTCGGCGAAGCCGCCGCCCAGAGACGTCTGCAATCAGCAATCAAAGCCGGGGCACGCTACGCCGATCTCGAGATCGAGGCTCCCTCGTCAATGAGCAAGGAATTCCAGAAGCTCTGCCTACGCCACGGTACTGAAATCATCCGCTCCTACCACAATTTCTCTGAAACCCCAGATGATGAATTGCTCCAGAAGGCGCTGGCCCGCTGCTTCCGCTACGGAGCTGACATAGCCAAACTCGCACTGCAGTGCAACAGCCCACAAGACGCCGCCCGCATAGAATCCCTGTATTCCATAGTGCTTGAAGACATCCCGTCCCTCGAAGGGAAACTGGTCGCATTCGGGATGGGCGAAGAGGGGAAGGGCAGCCGGATCGAGTGTCTGAAACGCGGAGCCCCTTTCAGTTACGCCTCACTGAGCGAGGAAGAAGCCACCGCACCGGGACAATGGACCACAGCGCAGATGCGCCGGGCAGTCTACGGAGAGTTCAGAGGGTTCCATGCAAAAGATCTCAGCATGCCAGCCTCAAAAAGCTTTGCCCAGCGGGCAATAATCTCCGCAGCACTTGCCACGGGGACCTCGCGGCTGAGCGGATACAGCCCTTGTGGAGATACTGATGCGGCCATCGAAGCCGCCAAACAGATGGGCGCAGACGTCCGCATAGACGGAGACACGCTGACAATCACCGGTATTTCAGCAACTTACGGAAGCCTCAACACGGACACCGTCGACACTGGAGAATCAGGACTGCTCACGCGTCTGCTCATCCCGGTGATAGCCGCAGCCGGCAAAGGTTGTTTCAAGGTAAACGGTCACGGGACCCTGCTGCGCCGACCTCTTGACAATGCAGAGAGCATCATGGCCTCCTATGGGGTGCTGCTCTCCAACATCTCAGACAAAAGTGAACGTAACCTCTACGTCCCGCTCGAAGTCAAGGGCAAACTTATCCCCGGCAACGCAGAGGTCCCGGGAAACGGAGGTTCCCAGCTCATATCCGGCCTTCTTATGGCCCTCCCACTCTGTGAGTCTGACTCGGAGCTGTATGTCAACGAACCCAAGAGCATCCCCTATATGTACATCACCCTCGATGTCCTGCGCCATTTCGGCGTCAAAACCAGGAGTGAAATGGAAGGGGACGCTGAGATGCTTGAAGCCGAAGACTGGTCGTCATGCTCCGGCATACGCTTCAAGATAAGGGGGGCACAGCACTACCATGCCTCCGACTTCGCCATCGAAGGCGACTGGAGCGCAGCCGCCAACTTTCTGGTGGCCGCTGCCATCTACGGCTCGGCGGAAGTACACGGCCTTGACACGAGAAGCATCCAGGCAGACCTCGCCATAGTTGACATACTGGTGGAAGCCGGGGCTGTGGTATCACAGCTTGAAGACGACAGCATCTGCGTCCGCAAAGCCCCTCTTGAGGCTTTCGAAAAGGATCTCAACAACGCCCCCGACCTCTTCCCCATCGTATCCGTGCTCGCCTCGTTTTGCGCTGGTGAAAGCCGTATAAGCGGCGTAGGGAGGCTGTCTGGCAAAGAATCCGACAGAGCTGCCGCAATACTTGAAATGCTCTCCCGGCTGGGAGTCGAAGCAAGTACAGAAGGAGACGACATGCTCATCTGCGGAGAATCCCTCTCTTCTCGACTGCTGAACGGAAGACTGCTGAACGGAGGCGAATACACTTCTCATCACGATCATCGGATGGCCATGGCTCTCAGAGTGGCTTCCATAGGCGCCAAAAGCCCCGTCACTATAGATGACGAGGCCTGCACAGACAAATCCTTCCCGGATTTCCTCAAAGAATTCCAGAAAGGACTATAAAGCAAAAGTGGAAGCCCGATGGGCTTCCACTTTCATTATTACTCAGCCTTTGGCTGCTCCTCCTGTGCTGCCTCGGCCTGTGGAACCGGAGCCTCGGCGGCTTCAGTTGTCTCGGCCTTCTTGGCACGGCTGCGGCGAGTGGTCTTCTTTGCTGCCTTCTCAGCTGAAGCAAGTGCTGCCTCATTGAAGTCGACAAGCTCGATAAGGGCCATCTCAGCAGCATCACCCTGACGGAAACCTACATGAAGCACGCGGGTGTATCCGCCCGGACGGTCAGCGACCTTCGGCGCTACATTGCGGAAAAGCTCGGTCACAGCCTCCTTGGACTTGAGGTAGCTGAACACAACACGACGATTGTGGGTCGTATCGTCCTTGGACTTGGTGATAAGCGGCTCGACATAGCTCTTGAGAGCTTTCGCCTTGGCGACCGTAGTCGTGATCCTCTTGTGGAGGATGAGAGAAGTCGCCATGTTGGAAAGGAGAGCCTTGCGGTGACCACTCTTGCGTCCAAGATGATTTATAGCTTTATTGTGTCTCATCTTTCGATATTCTTTTTCTTTGGTTCGATATTATACTTTGTGACATCCATTCCGAAAGACAACTTCATCTTCTCCACCAGGAGGTCGATTTCGTTGAGGGACTTGCGCCCGAAATTACGGAACTTCATCAGCTCCGGACGTGAGTAGGAGACGAGGTCGGCGAAAGTGTCAATGTCAGCCGCCTTAAGGCAGTTGAACGCACGTACCGACAATCCTACATCCGAGAGCTTGGTGAGCAGCAGATGCCTCATGCGGAGAGACTCTTCGTCGAGCTCCTTGGTATCAGGCTCCACCGTGTTCTCCAGAGACATCTTCTTGTCATCGGTGAACAGGCGGAAATGATATATGAGGATGTTTGCCGCCTCATGAAGTGCGGAATTAGGGGAGATGGATCCATCAGTCACGATCTCGAGGTTGAGCTTCTCGTAGTCTGTCTTCTGCTCCACACGGTAGTTCTCTACGCTCCAGTTGACCTTACGGATAGGAGTGTAGATGGCATCGATCGGAATGGTCCCGATCGGAGTGTTCTCGTCCCTGAGTTCCTCCGCAGGCACGAATCCTCTGCCTTTGGTCACTGTAAGGGATATTTCGAGCTTGACAGAAGGCTCAAGCGAGCAGATGTGCAGTTCCGGATTCAACACCATAAAGGAAGACAATCCCTTTGAGATATCTTCTGCCGTGAACTCCTGCTTGCCGCTGATGACGATATTTGCTGTCTCGGAGTCAGCCGTCTCCACCATACGGCGGAAACGCACCTGTTTGAGGTTGAGGATGATATCCTGCATACCCTCAATTACGCCAGGTATGGTCGCAAACTCCTGGTCTACACCGGAGATCTTGATCTGACTTACAGCAAAACCTTCCAAAGAGGCGAGCAAGATGCGACGAAGAGCATTGCCGATCGTCTGACCGTATCCCGGCTCAAGAGGGCGGAATTCAAAACGGCCGACGGTGTCGGTGCTTTCGAGCATGATGACCTTGTCAGGTTTCTGAAATGCTAAGATTGCCATATTATACTGGTGTTAAATGTTACTTGGAGTAGAGGTCGACGATAAGCTGCTCGTTGATGCTCTCCGGAATTTCCTCCCTTGTAGGGACATTGAGGAACTTGCCGCACAGTGTCTTGGTATCGAAATCAAGCCAAGAATACTTGGTAACGGAAGCCACGCTGTTCTGGATCACCTCAAGGCTCTTTGACCTCTCCCTCACTGCAACAACATCACCAGGTTTCACCTGAGTTGAAGGGATGCTTGAGACCACACCGTTGAGTGTGATGTGATGATGTGACACGAGCTGACGGGCAGCTGCACGTGACGGAGCGATGCCGAGACGATAAACCACGTTGTCGAGACGGGACTCAAGAAGGAAGAGGAGGTTCTCACCCTTCTGGCCGGACATGCGGGAAGCCTTGTTGTAGGTGTTGTGGAACTGACGCTCGAGTACACCGTACATATACTTGACCTTCTGCTTCTCCTTGAGCTGGCTGGAGTAGTCCTTCTGCTTCTTGCGCTTTGCAGCGAGGCCATGCTGTCCTGGAGGGTAGTTTCTCTTCTCGAAATATTTATCTGAGCCGAAAATCGGCTCGCCGAATTTACGGGCGATTTTGGTGCTTGGACCTGTATATCTTGCCATAACAGTCTTACATTTAAAAATTAAACTTTACGACGGCCTTTCGGTCTGCATCCATTATGCGGCATTGGGGTCACATCGACGATCTCGGTGACGACGATACCTGCATTGTTGATGGTACGGATAGCTGACTCACGGCCGGCTCCCGGACCTTTGACATAGCACTTGACCCTGCGCAGACCCGCATCGAAAGCAGTCTTGGCAGCATCTTCAGCTGCCATCTGGGCAGCATAAGGAGTGTTCTTCTTGGAGCCTCTGAAGCCGCACTTACCGGCTGAGCCCCAGCTGATCACCTGGCCCTGAGCGTTGGTGAGAGAGACGATGACGTTGTTGAAGGTTGATGAAATATGGGCTTCGCCATAAGCTTCAACCTTGACAACTCTCTTGGATGTTGTAGTTTTCTTTGCCATAATTCATCAATTATTACTTCGTAGCCTTCTTCTTGTTGGCAACGGTCTTCTTGCGTCCCTTGCGGGTACGGGCATTGTTCTTGGTGCTCTGGCCACGTACCGGAAGTCCGAGACGATGACGGATTCCACGGTAGCAACCGATATCCATAAGACGCTTGATGTCCATCTGGACGGAAGAACGGAGCTCGCCTTCAATCTTGTATTCCGCATTGATCTCAGCACGGATCTTGGCGATCTGCTCGTCGTTCCATTCTCCGACTTTGACTGCAGGATCGATACCGCACTTCTCGAGAATCCTCTTGGCTGAAGGGCGGCCGATTCCGAAGATATAGGTAAGACCTATCTCTCCGTGTTTGTTGTTTGGTAAATCAACACCGGCTATTCTTGCCATAATTATACTTTACTTAATTTGATTACTGAATATTATCCCTGGCGCATCTTGAACTTAGGGGTCTTCTTGCAAATCACGTAAAGACGGCCTTTGCGTCTTACGATCTTGCAGTCGTCGCTGCGCTTCTTGATGGATGTCTTGACTTTCATATCTGTGAGTTTTTATTTATACCTGAAAGATATTCTGCCTTTGGTCAAATCATAAGGCGATATTTCTACTCTAACCTTGTCGCCAAGAAGAATATGGATGAAGTTCATTCGCATCTTGCCCGAAATGTTGCAGAGCAGGACATGACCGTTCTCAAGCTCGACTTTGAACATCGCGTTCGGAAGGGTCTCGATTACCTTCCCATCTTGTTCTATTGCTACTTGTTTTGACATAAAAATATTAAGCTCTTAAAAATTGATCCCGCCATCTTTCTCGATAAAATCAAAGGTTGAAAGCTGCTCGGCATGGCCTTTCCGGACAACAACCGTAAGCTCGTAATGCGCCGCATTCTTGTGGTCCGCAGTCTTGACGGCCCAGCCGTTGCGGGCGAGGTAGACACCTCTTCCGCCGGCGTTGATCATCGGCTCGATGCAGATGACCATGCCATCGACAAGGTGGGTGCCGTGACCGCGTCTGCCGTAATTCGGCACACCCGGCTCTTCATGCATTTCCTTGCCTATGCCGTGTCCTTCAAGTTCACGTACCACGGAGAATCCGAACGATTCAGCATACGATTGTACCGCGTATCCGATATCTCCGACCCGCGCACCAGCCACAGCCGCTTCTATACCCTTGTAAAGCGAAGCCTTCGTCACGTCAAGGAGCTTACGGGTCTGGGCATCCACCTCCCCGACAGGGAAGGTGTAAGCCGAGTCTCCGTTATAGCCCTTATAAAGCGTGCCGATGTCCGCCGAAACGATGTCTCCCTCCTTGAGGACGTAGTCTGACGGGAAACCGTGGACCACAACATCGTTGACCGAGGCACAGATGGCTGCAGGGAAGCCCTCGAATCCGAGAAAACTTGGGATTGCGCCGTTGTCGCGAATGAAAGTCTCGGCCACCCTATTCAACTCAGCAGTTGTCACACCAGGGGCTACCGCCTTACCGACTTCCGCCAACGTCTTTGAGACGAGTATGGCATTTTCGCGCAAAAGCTCAATTTCTTCTTCTGTCTTAGGCTTGATCACAACCTTTCACTTTTTATTCAAAGAACTACATACCTGAACGCCCGCTCAGACGGCCGGTCTTCATAAGACCGTCATAGTGGCGCATCAGCAAATAACTTTCCACCTGCTGAAGGGTATCGAGGACAACACCAACAAGAATCAGAAGCGAAGTGCCGCCGTAGAAACTTGCGAAAGAGTTGTTGATACCGAAGATCATCGCAATGGCTGGAAGGATGGATATGATACCGAGGAAGAAAGAGCCTGGAAGAGTAACCTTTGACATGATGGAGTCAAGATACTCGACCGTCTTCTTGCCAGGTTTCACACCCGGGATGAATCCACCGTCCCTCTTCATGCTCTCAGCCATCATGGTAGGATTTACAGTGACGGCTGTATAGAAGAACGTGAAGACAACGATGAGGATGAAGAATATGAAGTTGTACCAGAACCCGGTGTAGTCACCGAGAGTGGCAGCAAGTCCACGTGTAGCGTCCCAACGCGAGAAGATGAGAGGGAACAGCATCAAAGCCTGGGCGAAGATGATAGGCATCACGCCGGCAGCGTTGATCTTGAGCGGGATATACTGACGTACTCCGCCGTACTGACGGTTCCCGACCACCCTCTTGGCATACTGCACAGGGACGCGGCGCACTGCCTGCACGAGCGCAATAGCGGCGATGATGACGAAGAACCATACGAGCAGTTCCACAATCAGCAGAAGCAGACCGCCGTTGTTGACGGAAAGCTTGTCGCTGAACTCAGCCAGGAGAGCGTAAGGCAGACGTGCCACGATACCGATCATGATGATCAGGGAAATACCGTTGCCGATGCCTCTGTCGGTGATACGCTCACCGAGCCACATCACGAACATCGAGCCGGCCATGAGGATGATGGTCGAAACGATATTGAACATGAAGTTGCTCCAGCCGAGCTGGTTGACGGCCACGAACGCAGCAGCCGGAATCTGGCTGTGCACAGCGGCCATATATGCCGGACCCTGAATACAGATGATCGCGATGGTCAGCCACCTGGTCATCTGGTTCATCTTCTTACGGCCGCTTTCGCCCTCCATCTGGAGTTTCCTGAAGTAAGGTACGAAAACGCCGAGTAGCTGGATCACGATGGATGCCGAAATATACGGCATCACACCCAGTGCGAAGATAGAGGCGTTGCCGAAAGCACCGCCGGAGAACATATTCAACAGACCGACAAGACCTTCCTGAGTCTTGCTCTGGAGACCCGCAAGCAGAGACGCGTCAATGCCCGGAAGCACCACAAAACATCCCAACCTGTAGACCAGGATAAGGATGAATGTGTAGACGAGTCTCTTGCGGAGCTCTTCGATCTTGAATATATTCTTTATGGTCTCGACGAACTTCATAAACTTATTCGTTTACGACAGCCTTTCCGCCGGCTGCTTCGATTTTCGCGACAGCAGATTTTGAGAAAGCGTCAGCCTTGACCGTGATAGCGGTCTTGAGCTCGCCGTTGCCGAGAACCTTGACGAGATCGGCCCTTCCGGCATATCCGGCAGCCTTGATCTCCTCAACACCGAACTCCTTGAGCCCGGATTGAGCTGCCACAGCCTCAAGCGCATCGAGATTCACAGCCTGATACTCGACCCTCGTAGGGTTCTTGAAGCCGAACTTAGGCAGACGCCTCTGGATAGGCATCTGGCCTCCCTCGAATCCGATCTTGTGCTCATAGCCGGCACGTGCCTGGGCACCCTTGGTACCACGGGTGGAAGTGCCACCCTTGCCAGAACCCTGACCACGTCCTAATCTTTTGCTTGTGTGGGTAGACCCAACAGCAGGTTTCAAATTGTTAAGTTTCATCTTCAGGGTCCTCCTTAGTCAATCACTTCAACTTTGCAGAGATGGGCGATCTTGGCAACCTGACCTTCGGTCACCGGAGTCTTCTCCACCTCAACTGTCTTATGCATGCGACGGATGCCGAGGCAGCGAAGGTTGTCCTTCTGACGCTTGGTCTCTCCGTTGCTGCTTATAATCTGGGTAATCTTGAATCTTGCCATAATCGTGTCTCCTTTAACCGTTGAAAACCTTGGACATAGGCACACCGCGAAGACCTGCGACAGTGTAGGCGTCCCTCATCTGGGTCAGGGCGGCCACGGTAGCCTTCACAAGATTGTGAGGGTTTGACGAGCCCTTGGACTTGGCGAGCACGTTCTGCACGCCGGCAGACTCGAACACCGCACGCATCGCACCGCCGGCCTTTACACCGGTACCCGGAGCGGCAGGCTTCATGAACACGCGGGAACCGCCGAACTTGGCCTCCTGCTCATGAGGGATGGTCGTGTTGATCACAGGGATCTTCACAAGGTTCTTCTTGGCGTCCTCCACGCCCTTGGCGATAGCGGCTGTAACCTCATTTGCCTTGCCGAGGCCATAACCTACCACACCTTTCTCATCTCCCACAACGACAATTGCCGCGAAGCGGAAGTGACGTCCGCCCTTGGTCACCTTGGTGACCCTGCGGATGGCGACCAGTCTGTCCTTGAGTTCAAGGTCAGAAGTCTTTACTCTTTTAACATTCGTATTTGCCATTGTCTATTGTATTAGAATACGAGGCCGCCTTCACGGGCAGCGTCCGCCAAACTCTTAACTCTTCCGTGGAAAAGGTAACCGCCACGATCAAAGCTGATAGTGGTGATGCCTTTAGCGAGAGCGCGCTCCGCGATGGCCTTGCCGACGATCGCTGCGGCTTCGACACCGGCCTTGCCTTTGCACTGAGCGGCAAGTTCCTTGTCGTTGGATGCAGCAGCGCAAAGGGTCTTGCCCTGCTCGTCATCGACAACCTGTACGTAAATCTGCTTGTTGCTGCGGAATACGACCATACGAGGACGCTCGGCAGTACCATTGACGTGCTTACGTATGCGGTAGTGAATCCTTCTTCTTCTTTCAATTCTATTGAGTGCCATAATTCAATCCTCCTTTTATTTTGCAGCCGCTGTCTTGCCCGCCTTGCGACGAAGCTGTTCACCGACGAACTTGATACCTTTACCCTTGTAAGGCTCCGGCTTGCGGAATGAACGGATCTTGGCAGCCACCTGGCCTACAAGCTGCTTGTCGCAACTTTTGAGCACCAGCACCGGATTCTCGCCTTTTTTGACATCCGGGACTTCAGCCTTGACCTCAGAAGGAAGCATGAGCTGAATTTCGTGTGAGTAGCCAAGGGAGAAGGAGAGGATCTGGCCGTTGAGAGCGACACGATAACCTACACCCACCAACTCCTGCTTAAGAGTGAACTGCTCGCTGACTCCAACCACCATGTTGTGCGCAAGAGCACGGTAAAGACCGTGCATGGAGCGGTGACGCGGCTGGTCTGTCGGACGTGCGAACTTGATCTGATTGTCCTCAATGGTGACAGTGATGTCCGGATCTATCTTCTGGGACATCTCACCATGAGGTCCTTTAACCTTCAGCACGTTGCCGGGAAGGAGCTCAGCGCTCACCCCGGTCGGAAGGCTTACAGGCAATTTACCAATTCGTGACATTAAATATAAACTTGTTTAAGATTAATATACGTAGCAAATAACTTCACCACCGATTCCGAGCTCTTTGGCTTCTTTGTCGGTGATGACACCCTTGGAGGTGGAAAGCACTGCGATTCCGAGTCCGTTGAGGACGCGCGGCATGTTGTCCACATCCGTGTACTGACGCAGACCCGGAGTTGAAACACGCTCGATCTTCCTGATGGCGGCGGCTTTGGTCTGAGGGTGGTACTTGAGGGCGATCTTTATAGTGTTGAACGGGGTACCCTCCACTACCTTGTAACTGAGGATATAGCCCTTCTCACAGAGAATCTGGGTAATGGCGACCTTCATCTTGGAAGAAGGCACTTCCACTATCTTTTTGCCTGCACTGTATGCATTGCGAATTCTGGTGAGATAATCTGCAATTGGATCAGTCATATCTTTAATATTCTTTAATTTCTACCAACTTGCCTTCTTGACTCCAGGGATGAGACCGTTGCTGGCCATCTCACGGAACTGGATGCGGCTGATGCCGAATGCCCTCATGTATCCCTTTGGACGTCCGGTGAGGGAGCAGCGGTTGTGAAGGCGGACAGGAGAAGCGTTCTTAGGGAGCTTGTCGAGAGCTGCCCAGTCGCCTGCCTCCTTGAGAGCCTTCCTCTTTTCAGCGTACTTGGCTACGAGCTTGGCGCGCTTGACCTCGCGGGCTTTCATTGATTCCTTTGCCATAGTATATTATTTGTTATGTTTCTTGAATGGCAGCCCGAATGCAGCGAGAAGAGCGTGGCACTCCTCATCAGTCTGGGCCGTGGTTACGAAAGTGATCTCGAGTCCGTGGATGCGCGGATTCTTGTCAATGTCGATCTCAGGGAAGATGACCTGCTCCTTGAGTCCGAGGGTGTAGTTGCCCCTGCCGTCCATGTTCTCGGCGATACCGTTGAAGTCGCGGATACGCGGGAGAGCAACCCTGATGAGCTTCTCGAGGAACTCGTACATCTTCACATTGCGGAGAGTCACCTTGGTTCCGATAGGCATGCCCTTACGGAGCTTGAAGTTGGAGACGTCTTTCTTGGAAGTGGTCACGAGGGCCTTCTGTCCGGTGATGAGAGAGAGTTCTTCTGCAGCCTCCTCGACAATCTTCTTGTCCTGGGTGCCTGCGCCGATACCTTCATTGATGGTGATCTTCACCAGGCGCGGAACCTGCATCACGGTAGAGTATGAGAACTGCTTCATCAGCTTGTCCACAATCTCCTCCTTATATACCTTCTTGAGGGCAGGCACATAACCTGCAGGCAGGACCTGAGCCTGAACCGTTGCGTTTTTCTTTGCCATAATTATTTGATCTCCTCCCCAGATTTTTTAGCGAAACGGACTTTCTTGTCTCCTTCCATCCTGTAGCCCACGCGGGTAGGAGTGTTGCTCTTAGGATCGATAAGGTTGAGGTTTGAAATGTGAATGGAAGCTTCCTGCTTGAGAATGCCGCCCTGAGGCTGCTTGGCGTTCGGCTTGGTGTGCTTGCTCACCATATTGATACCTTCAACAATGGCGCGGTCCTTTGAAGGATCCACTGAGAGGACCTTTCCGGTCTTCCCCTTGTCGTTACCGGCATTCACATACACGGTGTCGCCTTTCTTGATATGTAACTTCTTCATAATGCTTGTTCAATTAAAGGACCTCCGGTGCCAGTGAGACGATTTTCATGAAGTTGGCACGAAGCTCTCTGGCCACAGGGCCGAAGATACGCGTACCGCGGAGTTCGCCGGCGTTGTTGAGAAGCACGCAGGCGTTGTCGTCAAAACGGATATAGGACCCGTCCGGACGGCGGACTTCCTTCTTGGTGCGCACAACTACAGCTTTTGAAACCGTACCCTTTTTGGCGTCACCGCCAGGTATGGCACTCTTGATTGCAACGACGATCGTATCACCGACAGTCGCATAACGATGGTGAGTACCGCCAAGCACGCGGATGCAGAGAACTTCCTTCGCCCCGCTGTTGTCGGCCACCTGTAAACGTGTTTCCTGCTGTATCATATATTACTTTGCTTTTTCTACGATTTCTACTAGTCTCCAGTTCTTTGTCTTGCTGAGAGGACGGGTCTCCATGATGCGTACGGTGTCACCGATTCCGCACTCGTTCTTGTCGTCCTGGGCAACGAACTTGGTGGTCTTCTTGACGAACTTGCCGTAGAGCGGATGCTTCTCCTTGATCTTGACGGCAACGATAATGGTCTTGTCCATCTTGTCGCTGACCACCACCCCTATTCTTTCCTTACGAAGATTTCTTTCCATAAGATTCTTTCTGATTTAGTTCTGTTTTTCTTTTTCAGCAAGGATAGTGATCATAAGAGCTATATCCCTTCTGGTCTTACCGATTTTGGAAGTGTCCTCCAATGGAGAAATCGCGTGATTAATCTTCATTGTGGCAAGATTGCTCTTCTCAACCTCAATACGGTCGCGCAGGTCTGCTACAGACATTTCGCGTGCTTCTGATGCTTTCATTTCTCTTTCTCCAATAAATTATTCTGTATAATCCCTGCGGACAACGAACTTGGTCGCGATAGGGAGCTTGTTGGCGCCCAAACGCATAGCCTCTTTCGCCACAGCGAGTGGAACTCCCTCGGCCTCAAAGATGATGCGGCCCGGAGTGATAGGCGCGACGAACGCATACGGATCACCCTTACCTTTACCCATACGGGTATCAAGAGGCTTCTTGGTGATCGGCTTCACAGGGAAGACCCTGATCCAAATCTGGCCCTCACGGTTCATACAACGCGAAATAGCCTGACGGGCAGCCTCAATCTGCTGCGCCGTGAGCCAACAATTTTCAAGGGTCTTGATCCCGAATGAACCGAACGCGAGCTGATTGCCCCTCTGAGCGTTGCCCTTCATGCGGTTTTTCTGTTCCCTTCTAAATTTTGTTCTCTTAGGTTGTAACATCTCAGTATTACTTTAAAAATTTATTCCACTAAAACCCTCAAAAACAACCACTTACGCGGAAAGAGGCCAATTTTTGGGACTGCAAAGTTAGCAAAAATTCCCGAAATACCATAGTCAAACGCAAAAATTTTGAAATATTTTCGACACTCAATCCTAATAGTTAAACATCGTCTTCTCAATATATTGCAGACTTTGAACGAATTTTTTTTGAGACGTTTTCGACACCGGCCAAGAAGGTAATCCGGAGTTCTGCGTATATTTGCAGCCTGTGAGACTGAAGACCCTCATATTGTCCGTCGCCATATTCGCGGCGGCCGCCCTGCCGGGCAGATCGCAGAGCGTGCGGCGCGTGACCGGCACGCCCATGTATTACACTGTCACAGAAAGCGGCGACACCGTTTTCCACGACACCATAGACCCGGTATGGGTGTTCCCGAAAGGGAAAGGGATGAAATCCGGGGACTGGAGAAGATACTACCGCCTCGTGCAGAATTTCAACAAGGTCTACCCCTACGCCCTTGTCGGCAGGAAGATGATGGCGCAGGTGGACAGCACCAT
>CAKUYG010000019.1 GCA_934702165.1 uncultured Bacteroidales bacterium
GACCCGTCCAGCCTTGACAACGCCACCGTATACCACGCCCTGAGGGACCTGGCAGGAAAGATTTTCCCTTACATCAAGAATTATGTGACCGGACTCGGCCAGACAGCATATATGATATGAGCAGAATCATACTTATAGAGACATCCACTTCCCTCTGTTCCGTAGCCCTGGAGCAGGACGGGAAGATCATGGCATCAAGGGAGAGCGATGCACCCAAAGCCCATGCGGCCATGACGGCCCCATTCGTAGGGCAGGTACTTGAAGAGCAGGGACTGAAAGTCAAAGACTGCGATGCGGTGTGCGTCAGCGCCGGCCCCGGATCATATACCGGACTCAGGGTGGGAGTATCCACCGCCAAGGGGCTCTGTTTCGCAGCCGGACTTCCGCTTCTGGCGGTAGGCACCCTCGACATACTCTCCCGCCAGGCCATTGAAGAAGGTATCCCGGAGGGCACGAAGCACATCATCCCCATGGTGGACGCACGCAGAATGGAGGTCTACACGGCCACATACGGCACTGACGGCAAGCGTCTTACAGAAGTGGAGCCGATTGTGGTGGACGGGGAGACTTTCAGGAAAGTCCTCTCCGAAGGGCCGGCAGTCTTCATCGGAGACGGGGCGGAGAAGTGCATAGAGGTCATAGGCTCCACCGGATCCGTATTCATCCAGACCTGCCCCAAGGCATCCGCAATGGCCTCCCTCGCGGAAGAAGCATTCAAGGCGGGCGAGTTCAAGGACTGCGCATACTTCGAGCCGTTCTATCTCAAGCAGTTCATAGCCACGACAAGCAAGAAGAAATTATTCTGATATGGAAGGTTTTCTCATAACTATCCTGATGTTCTCCGTCCCGATCGTGGCGGCGATCATCGACAAGAAGCTCAAAGCCGGGAGGAAAGCGCAGCCGCTGGTGCATGCCGAGCCAATAATCTTCGAGGACGAGGAGGAAGAAGAACCTCAACGCGCGATAACGCGCACAGCGGCTGAAGATCCTTGGAAAACAGACGACGGGCCACAGGTGGTCGCAACACAGCCTGCAATGCCTCAGCCGGCAGCAACACCGGCGCCGGCGCCGGCCGTCCCGGTAGTGAAGACGCAACACAACAAGTCCCCACGGAAGGTCATAAAGAAAACGGACACAGAGAGTTATCCTACTGCTGAAGAAATCCGGCGGGACCGCCGCAAGTTGATCTTGTACAAGGAGATAATGACCCCGAAATTCGACAGCGAATAGGCCGGAGAATTTGTTTTTAGCTCCGCTTTGACTATCTTTGCAAAAGACAAGGGTTCCGCTCCACAGGCGGGACTTCTTGTTATTTTTTTGACAATTGCTTCATTAACAAACTATTACTATGGCAGAAGTACATTATATGAGCCAGGAAGGGCTCGACAAGATCAAGAAGGAGCTCGCAGAGGCGCTTGCCCAGAGGCCTGTCATCTCGGCAGCCATCGGAGAAGCCAGGGAAAAGGGCGACCTTTCTGAAAACGCGGAATACGAATCAGCACGGGAGGCCCAGGGCCTGCTCGAACTCAAGATAGCCAACCTCCAGAACATGATCGTCAACGCGAAGGTCCTGGACAGCTCGCAGCTCAGCACCGACAAAGTGCAGATGCTCAACAAGGTGAAAGTCAAGAACCTCAACAACGGCCGCGAGATGGAGTTCACCATCGTGGGCGAGAGCGAAGCGGACTTCTCCAAAGGCAAGCTCGCCGCCACGACCCCTATAGCCAAAGCCCTGCTCGGGCATGGCAAGGGCGAGACGGTGGAGGCCAAGGCCCCGTCAGGCATCATCAAATTTGAAATCCTAGACATATCTCTCTGATGGCTACCCTTTTCACAAAAATAGCGATGGGTGCGATCCCGTCATACAAGGTGGCGGAGAACGAGGACTTCTACGCTTTCCTCGACATCAGCCCGCTCACGCTCGGACACACCCTCGTCATCCCCAAGAAAGTGGAGGACGACTATATCTTCAACCTTGATCCCGTGACATACCAGGGCCTCTGGGCTTTCGCCCGTGAGGTTGCCGTCGCCCTCAAGGCTGCCGTGCCGTGCAAGAGGGTCGGAGTGGCCGTGCTCGGCATGGAAGTTCCTCATACCCATATACATCTGATACCTCTTCAGACTGAGGGAGACATGGATTTCCGCAAGACCCGCCCGGTTTTCACCAAGGAAGAGATGCAGAAGACCGCAGATGCCATACTCGCAGAATATGAGAAGTTATAAGATATTCGCCGCAGCCTCCGCGGCCTTTGCGCTTGCCTCCTGCGCACAGCAGGCCGGCATCAGCGGCAAGATTGAAGGTGCAGCCGACAGCCCGATAGAGGTCCGCCAGCTGGATGTCAACGTCTACACCGTCCTTGACACCATCAAGACCGGAGCCGACGGCTCATTCAAGTACAAGGTGCCGGTCAAAAAAGGCCAGCCGGAATTCATCTACCTCTTCAAGGGGGACAAACGCATCGCGGCCCTGCTGCTCGAGGCCGGAGAGAAGGCCGTTGTGGAAGCCGATACTCTCGGCAATTACAGCATCACCGGCTCGGAAGGCTCTGCCAAGCTGGCCGAGGTGGACAAGGCCTACGCGGACTTCATCAAGTCCATGCTCGCCGCCAGCGGAGACGGCCCGAAGATGGCCAAGGCCTATCTTGATCACTACAGGGCGAGCGTCAAGTACGTGATGAGCAACCCCTACTCCATGACCACCATCCCGGTGCTCTATGAGAATATCGGTGAGGGCACCTCTGTGTTCAACCAGCCTACAGACGCGCTGTTCTTCCGCGCGGCCGCAGACTCCCTGAAGACAGTATATCCGGAATCCCGGTATGTCAAGGCTCTCGACAAGGAAGCCTCCCGCAGGATGAAGATTCTTGAAATCGACGGAATGATCCGCACCGCCGAAGAGCGCGGATATCCGGACATCACACTCCCGGACATCAACGGCGAAAAGCGCGCCCTCAGTTCAGTAGATGCGAAAGTGGTGATGCTGCATTTCTGGAACGCTGAAGACGCCGCTCAGAAGATGCTCAATATAGACACCCTTCTCCCTGTATGGAAAGAATATCACAGCAGAGGGTTCGAAATCTACGCCGTCTGCGTCTCTCCTGACAAAGCCGCCTGGGGCTCAATCGTGAATTCCCAGAAACTCCCTTGGATAAACCTCAACGACGGACTCGGAGCCGCTTCTCCGGCAGTGGTCACTTATGGCGTGACCTCCCTGCCGAATTCGCTGCTCATAATAGACGGTCAGCTCAGCACCGAACCGGTCAAAGGCGCGGCAGGCCTGCGCAAAGTTCTTGACAGAGAGCTCGGTCGCAAGTAAGTTGAGCCTTCAGTTCATCTACAGAATTCAAGCGCTTCCCGTCACGGAGGCGCTTTTTGAATTTCACGGTGATATCAAGCCCGTATATATATTCCGAAAAACCGAATATGTTGGTCTCTATGATGTCCCCCACATTGGTCATACCATAGAAACGGCGTCCCACCGTCTCGACTTCAGAGAGATACACCCCTCGCTTCGGGATCATCTTCAGAGGCTCATACAACTGCATGTTGGCTGTAGGGAAGCCGATGGTACGTCCGAGCTGCTTGCCGCCCACCACGACACCGCTCACGGGGTACTCGTAGCCGAGCATGGCCGCAGCATCTTCCACACGCCCGTCTGACAAAGCCGCGCGGATCTTGGTGGAACTCACTATCAGCCCAGACTCCAGACTCGCAGGCGGCACCACAATGACATCCAGCCCGAGACTCTCAGCCAGAGGGCGCAACTGGCCGGGAGCGAGAAGATCGGAGCCGAGGGTGTTGTCATAACCCATAAGAACGGCACTGCCGCCAAGACGGCCACAAACCATCTCCGACAGATACTCTTCAGCTGTCATACAGGCGAATTTCCTGGTGAATTCCAGCACCTCCACCCTGTCTACCCCGAGCGACTCAAGCATGGAGACCTTCTCCGACGGGGACGAGAGCAGCCTCAAGGTCCTGGCATCCTGCTGTAGAACGGCTCTCGGATGAGTGGAAAACGTAACAACAATCGCCTCCTCACCCCTTTCACGGGCCGAGGAGACGAGAGCATTTATGACCTGACGGTGTCCCAGATGGACACCGTCAAAAAAACCTGTGGCTACTACAGCCATTTCACAAGAGGAAAGTCCTGCCTGTGCGGAAGACGCGGATTCTTCGGATAGATACGGGTGCCCACCTGATACATTCCTGTCCTTTCCGGCAGCACTTCAGCCTGATAAGTCACTTTGCCGTCGACAACGGAAGTGACCGCAAGCTCGCATACGTTCTGTATATGCAGCTCTCCTCTGGCGTCGGAAGATGTGAATATCATCTCGACCCCTATGTCCTCCGGCTTTAGACGCCCCAGATCGAGAACAACCTCGCTCTTGAGTTTGTTCTCCGGAGAGAGAACATATGAAGCGTCAGGCTGGGTATAGGAAACGATGCGGATATTGTTCCACTCGTCACTTACGAGCTGTTTCCAAGCGGCGATCTCCTTGGCGACCTTGGCCCCGTCTGCAGATAGCTCTCCAAAGCGTGCGCTCTGAGGCTCATAATACTGACGGCAATAGTCCCCAAGCATACGGTTGGTCGTGAAATTGCAGGCAACTTCAGCAACAGTGTTCTTTATATACGTGATCCACTTCGGAGAAAGACCTGTCGAAGGATCGATCTCGTAGTAAGAAGGAGCGATGTCGTTCTCGATGGTGGAGTAGATTGTGGCGGCGTCGAGCTCGTTCTGATAGTTCTGGTCATCGTAAGTCCTCTCCTGCGGGAGAGCCCAGCCTGCCCCGGGTTTGTAGCCCTCAACCCACCATCCGTCAAGTACGGAGAAATGCATCACACCGTTCATCGCGGCCTTCTCACCTGACGTGCCGGAAGCCTCGAGAGGACGGGTAGGGTTGTTGAGCCATACGTCCACGCCCTGTACAAGCCTCTTGGCGAGGGTGATGTCGTAGCCCGGCACGAAGACGATCTTACCGAGGAACCTCTCCTGCTTGGAGATCTCGATGATGTCCTTGATGAGATCCTGTCCCGCCCCGTCAGCCGGATGCGCCTTGCCGGCGAATATGAACTGTACCGGACGCTTAGGATTGTTGACTATGGCATCGAGCCTGTCAAGATCGCTGAACAGGAGGGTCGCACGCTTGTAAGTCGCGAAGCGGCGCGCGAAACCTATTGTGAGGACATCGTCCCTAAGCTGCTCCTTGATCGTCACGATCTGGCTCGGAGTATAGTGTGCGCTCTGCTGAGGGTCTGAAAGCCTCTCGCGGATGGCACCGATCAACTCCTTTTTGAGAGACTTGCGCGTATCCCAAACCTGCTTGTCCGGAACATTGTAGATGCCCTCGAAGCATGTCTTGTCATAGTGGTGAGTCTTGAACTCCTCGCCGAACACGTCCGCATGCACGAGTTTCCAATCACGCGCCGCCCATGTCGGATAATGCACACCGTTGGTCACATAGCTGATGTAGAGCTCCTCCGGGAGATAGCCCGGATACATCCTCGAGAATATCTCGCGGCTCACCTTGCCGTGGAGCATGGACACACCGTTGACGTTCTGTGACATGTTCGCAGCAAGGAAACTCATGGAGAACTCCTCGTTGTGATCGTCCGGATTGACCTTTCCGAGACTCATCATGGTCCTCCAGTCGATACCTATGGCCTGAGGATAATAGCCGATATAGCGGCCCAGAAGATCCTCGGTGAAGGCATCATGTCCTGCCGGAACAGGAGTATGGGTCGTGAACAGACCTGATGCCCTGATCAGCTCCATGGACTCTGCAAACGAGAGCTGCTGCTCACGCATGCACTCACGAAGCCTCTCCAGACCGGCAAATGCCGCATGCCCTTCGTTGTAATGATAGATGGTCGGATGCAGACCGAGGGCACGGAGCGCCCTCACACCGCCAATGCCAAGCAGGATCTCCTGTTTGAGACGGTTCTCCCAGTCTCCTCCGTAAAGCTGATGGGTCACCTGCCTGTCCTCAGGGATATTATCCTCATAATCAGTATCAAGCAAATAGAGATCTGTACGGCCTACGGCCACCTTCCATATCCTGGCGTGCAGGTCACGCCCGGCGATTGAGACCTTGACAGTCTTCCATACACCGTTCTCGTCGAATACCGGCTCGGCAGGAATCTTCATGAAATCCTGGGCCTGGTACTCGGCCACCTGATTACCCTGAGGAGTGAGCCTCTGGGTGAAATATCCATAGCGATAGAGCAGGCCGACTGCCACAAGGTTGACATTCATGTCGCTGGTCTCCTTGAGATAATCGCCTGCGAGGATGCCAAGACCTCCGGAATAAATCTTGAGCGAGGTGTCAAGCCCATATTCCATGCAGAAATAGCCTATAGAAGGCTCCTTGCGCTCGGACTTTTTCGCCATGTAGGCGTTGAACTCGGCCATCACCTCTCCGAGGCGTGCGATGAAGACATCATCCTGCGCGAGCTCCATATATCTTTTCAGGCTGACCTTGTCAAGAATCTCCATAGGATTATGCCCGGACTTGTGCCACAGATCATAATCCACACTCTTGAAAAGAGCCTTGGCGTTGTCGTTCCAGCACCACCAGAGATTCTTGCAAAGTGTCTCCAGCCCGGAGAGTTTCTCCGGAAGGTGTCGGGTCACCATCACGCTCTTCCAGGACGGTGCTCCCATTTCATTGATATTCATACACTACTGATGTTTTTCTGCTACTGCATTGTTAACTCTTATCGTAAAATCGCTGAGGACGTTCATATAGTTGATGAACGCCTCGTATGGTGTCGCATACGGATTGAAGCGGCTGTGCACCTCCCCGTCGGAGAAGAACTTGGTGCACATATAATATAGGTGGTCACTCTCCTGGAGGTGACCGAAATCCGCCCACAGGTCGGCATCATCCACAAGAGAGAGCTTCTCCTGGAGTGCATACAGTTTGCGGAACGCGTCCTGCTGAAGTTCGTTGCCGAGCCATGCGGAAAGGTCACGCTCCTCATCTGCCCACGAAATAGGCTCCGGGACAGAAAGGTCGCCGACGGACTTGTACTTGACCACGGCACGTGCGGGGGTGACGAAGTCGAGCTCCGGATCATTGAGAGCCTGCTTTATGAAAGCCTCCATGAAGTCGAAGATTCCGCATTCAGCACCCTGATGCTCTCCGAAAGTCTCATAGTCCATGAAGAGGTTGACGATGTCACCCTCTGAGGCCTTGACCCATCCGGTATATTTCTCCGCAGTCAGCGGCCACTCCGACCAGCTGCGGTTGGAAAAGCGGAAAGCGATGTCATCGCTGAGCGCATAGTTGCGCAGAAGCAGCTTCAGACCGCTTTTGAATTCGTTGTTATATACATAATCCGGACTCATCCAGCCCATTATATGACGCGCACCTTCGGTGAGCATGGTCTTGAAGCCAAGGTCATAGACATCCTTTCCGATGCTGTCGGAGTAGATGAGTTCCGTGTTGCGGAAAGTCTTCGGAGTGACACCGAAATACTGCTCGACCGCCGCCTTGTGCTTGAGGACCTGATGTTCGAACTCCTGCCGGGACGTCAGCGAAGCGAGCGAATGGTAATAGGTCTCGCAGAGGAACTCCACGCAGCCGGTATCAGCAAGCGCCTTGAAACTCTCGGTAACCTCCGGAGCGTAACGCTCGAACTGCTCGAGCGCGGAACCTGATATGGAGAAGGCCAGTTTGAATTTGCCCTTGCTCTCCTTGATGAGTTCAAGAAGCATCTTGTTCATAGGGAGGTAGCACTTGGTGGCGACTCTCTTGAGGATGGTCCTGTTGGTGAAATCGTCGTAGTAATGTGAGTCTTTACCGATATCGAAGAAACGGTAGAGACGGAGCCTTGTCGGCTGATGCACCTGGAAATACAGGCAGATAGACTTCTTCATATTATTCTTTTACCAGAGATTCATAAATATTCTTGAGCTTCGCGGTGGCGTTGTTCCACTTGAGAGCGTTGACTTCCTCATATCCCTGCTTCGAAGCGAAATCCGAAAGGGCCGGATACTTGAGGAGCGCGTAGATGTCGTCAGCCATGGCGTCCACATCCCAGAAATCCACTTTCAGCGCATACTTCAGCACTTCCGCCGCACCGGATTGATACGATATGACAGACGGGACATTGGATCTCATGGCTTCAAGTGGAGAAATACCAAAAGGCTCTGACACTGAAGGCATTATATACACATCAGAGAGGGCGAACATCTTCTGTACCTCTCCCCCGCGCAGGAAGCCGGTGAAGTGGAAGCGGTCAGAAATCCCGAGACGGGCCACCTGGCGGATCGCGCGGTTCATCATGTCCCCGCTTCCGGCCATCACGAAACGCACGTTGTCCATACGTTTGAGTACCTTGGCCGCCGCCTCGATGAAGTATTCCGGACCCTTCTGATAGGTGATGCGCCCAAGGAAGGTGACGACCTTGTCGCGTACGCCCCTCTCTACTTCAACATTGTCCCTTCCGCTGAAGTCCACAGCATTGTGGACAGTGATGACCTTGGCTGGGTCGATCCCGTATTTGTTGATGACTATGTTCCTGGTAAGGTCGCTCACCGTCACCACGCGGTCAGCGGCCTCCATGCCCCTCTTCTCAATGGCATAGACCCTGGAGTCCACCATGTCATCGGTGCCGCGGTCAAAGGATGTGGCGTGCACATGTACCACCAGCGGCTTCCCGCTGACTTCCTTGGCGGCTATGCCGGCAAGATAGGTGAGCCAGTCGTGGGCGTGGATCACATCGAACTGCCCTGCGTACTGCATCGCTATGGTCGCGGCCACCTGGGCATAGCGGGACACCTCCTCGAGGAGGTTGGCCCCGTATTTGCCGGAGAACTTGAACTTCTGCCCGAAACCCACCGTGGTCTCGCTGAGTTTCTTCTTCTTCATCTCCTCTATGGCCTCGAAATACTCTTCCGGGTCCACATAAGGGACTATGCTGGAGTCCACATTGATGAACTTCACCTTGTCGAGGAACTCGTCCACGCTGTCACAGACGTTGCTTACAGCCACATCGCTGGCGTTGATTATCTTTGCACAGCTCTGATCCTCATCGCCAGATGCCGACGGCATCACGAAAAGCACCTTGACCCCGTTGTGGGCCAAGCCTTTGACAATTCCTTCGCAGGCAGTCCCCAGACCGCCGGCGATATGGGGAGGGAACTCCCAACCGAACATCAATACTGTCATTTGCCTTTCTCCCTATATTTGTCCAACATGTTCTCCACCGAAAGCAGGGCCGCCGTGCTGAGCGCAGAGGATATGGCCCCGTGCGGCTCGTGAGGAGGGTCTCCGTCATAAAGTTCGGAGAACGCTCCGACGCCGTGCTTGTTCAGGTCTTCATAGAAGCCCTCGACCAGCCACTCGGCCTTCTTGACGAACGACGCGCCCCTGACTCTCAGACAGACCCTCACATAATATTCCAGGAGGAACGGACGCGTGCTGCCCTGATGATAGGCAAGGTCACGCTCGACCTGCGTCCCCTCATATACTCCTTTGTATTTGCTGTCCCGCGGGGAGAGGGTGCGGATGCCGCGTGAGGTGACAAGTTCGTTGTCCACCACCCTGAGTATGGACGGCGCGAGATCCTCGTCAATCGGAGAATAATCGCACCAGATGGAGGCGAGCTGGTTGGGCCTGATATCCATGTTCTGGCCCGAATTGTCCACATAGTCGGCAAGACAGCCGTACTCTGGGTTCCAGAACACTTTCTGGTAGTTGGCCCTCACAAGGTCGCGTATGCCTGACCACTTGGAGACGAATGTGCTCTTCTTGGAGCCGTACTTGGACTCCATGTCCACGGCGAAGCAGATGGCGTTGTACCAGAAAGCATTTGTCTCCACCTGATAGCCGGCGCGCTCGGTGACAGGATGCCCGCCGGCGTAGGCGTTCATCCACGAGAGGGCCACGCCGTCCTTCTGCTCCCAGAGCAGGCCGTTCGGCTGCATGGACACTTCGGCGCGCTCCCCCGGAAGATAGCTCTCCAGGACTCCGCGCAGGATTATACCGTATTTTTTCCACACCGCCTTAGGATCGGCCCCGTAGGATATATAGCTCTGCAAGCAGGAAGCGAGCAGAAGCGGGGCCTCCACCTGGGTGGTCCTGCGGAAAAGCCGCTCCTGCTGGTCGGCTATGAGGTTGTCCAATATCTCCTCAAATGTCCTGGCGCTGTCCAGACCACAGAGGGCAAGACCCGGCAGGGCAAGCAGGGACTCACGCAGAAGCCCCGTGTACATCCACGAATATCCGGCTTCTATCCTCTTGCGGCCGTTGTGCTCGGTGATCAGGGAGTCGGCGCAGCGGCGCAGCTGGTCACGGTACCCCGTGATCTCCCCGGCGGCCTTGACACCGGATGTGAACTTGCGCTTGAACTCCGTCGGATCCTCCTGCATCACCGATGCGGAGAACACCACGGAACCGCCAGGCTTGAGGGTAGTCTCAAAGCATCCCGGCACAAGCAGATCCTCTCGGCAGTCGAAACCGCGACGGTACTCGTCCGAATAGGTGACGTTGAGGTTCCATGCCGGGGCGGCCGTGTACTTGGCGCGCGCATCGCTCAGCTGGAGATTGAGGTCCGGGAAATTGGGATACATCTTGAAGGACATCCCGCCCTGGATGGCGGAACCCTCCGTGCAGGCCTCGGGGTTCTGATGTGTAAGATCGTGTATGTTGCGGAACGCCAGATAAGGCCTGAGCTGAAGCTTCACCGGAGCCGGAGAAGACAGGAGCTCGTACTTTATCATCACCTGATCCCTCTCATGGGAGAGGAGTATGGTCTTGCGGAAAAGGATATCTCCGACCTTGTAGGTGATCTCCGGCACGGAATCCGCGCAGAAGTCCACTATGTACTTGTGGCCGCGCGGATCATAGATGTCTCCATAGCAATGGATTCCAAGATTGAACTGCTTCCCGTCCACGATGAGGCTCTCATCAAGAGCGGACAGAAGCAGATAGCGGTCACCCCCGAAACGGTCCAGGGTAACGGCCAGAAGCCCGTGATAGCGCCGGGTATTGCAAGTGATGATGGTAGTGTTGCAATATGCCCCGGTCTTGTTCGCGCAGATGATCTCCCTCTTGAGCGAATAGGCTAGATTGACCAGTTCAGACTTGTTGAATTTTAAGAATGCCATCTTCTTTTATATTTTTTTCAGTACGACCGCCACTCTGCACGGGAGGTACAGGGAGAGCTGACCGTCCACGGTGAAGTGCCTCTCATCCCTTTTCAGGCGCGAGAATCCGTCAAACTCGGTTTCGTCGGAATCAAGGGCCAGGACATATTCTCCGTCGGGTGCCCCGAACCTGAAATCCCGGTACGAGGCGGCCGGATTGAAATTGAATGCAAATATACTATTTCCGCGCTTGAATATCAAGACTTTCCTATCTTCATCGACATATAGTTGGACAGGAACGTCATCGAGAATCTTCTCTTTCTTGACATAATGTATCATCGCCGAGTCGAAGCGCTGAAGCGAAGCATAGCGCAGGACTGGGTTGTCGGCGAGCGACCACTGACGGCGGGCGTACTTGTATGACCAGCCGTTGCCCTCGCGCGGGAAATCGATCCACTCCGGATGGCCGAACTCGTTACCCATGAAATTGAGGTATCCGCCCCCGCAGGTGGACAGGGTCACCAGGCGGATCATCTTGTGAAGCGCGATCCCACGGTCCACAGTCACGTTCTGCGAGCCGAGCTCCATCCCATAGTACATCTCCTTGTCCATCAGGCGGAATATGATGGTCTTGTCTCCCACCAGGGCCTGGTCGTGGCACTCGGCATAGGAGATGGTCTTCTCGTCGGAGCGCTTGTTGGTGAGTTCCCACCAGATAGCCCCCATGCTCCACTGCTCGTCGCGCAGCTCCTTGATCCACTTGATCCAGTGGTCCGCGATGCCCATCGCCATACGGAAATCAAAACCCACACCTCCGGCCTTGAACGGCGCAGCCAGACCGGCCATTCCGCTCACGTCCTCCGCTATGGTGACGGCATCCGGATTGATCTCATGGATGAGCATGTTGGCCAGGGCCAGATAGCTGACAGCATTCTCGTCCACCCCCTGGTCGAAATAAAGGGAATAATCCCCGAACGCCTTGCCAAGGCCATGGTCCCAGTAGATCATGCTCGTCACCCCGTCGAAACGGAACCCGTCGATGTGGTACTCCTCCATCCAGTACTTGCAGTTGGACAGGAGGAAATATTTGACTTCATCTTTGCCGTAGTCGAAACATCTTGATCCCCAGGCGGGATGGTGTCCCTGCGGGCCGGGGTAGAAGTACAGGTCGTCCCTGCCGTCCAGACGGCTGAGCCCTTCGGCCTCGTTGTCCACGGCGTGCGAATGGACTATGTCCATCACCACGGCTATCCCGTAGCGGTGGGCCTCATCGACCAGATGCTTGAATTCCTCCGGCGTGCCGAAGCGGGAGCTCAAGGCGAAGAAGTTGGACACCTGATAGCCGAACGACCCATAGTACGGGTGCTCCTGGAGAGCCATGATCTGGAGCACATTGTACCCCAGAGCCTTGACACGCGGCAGCACGGTCTGCCTGAACTCGTCGAATGTGGAGACTTTCTCCTGCTCCGAGCTCATCCCGATATGACACTCATAAATAAGTGGATGCGGTCTCTTCCCTGGCTTTCGGCTCTTCCACACGTAGCCCTGGGGCGGCGCCCAGACTTGGGCGGAGAAGATCTTAGTGTCCGGATCCTGCACCACCCGTGTCACATAGGCAGGAAGCCTCTCCCCGCCGCCTCCGGGCCACTCGATCCAGAGCTTGTACAGGTCGCCGTGCCGCAGAAACATCTCCGGCAGGCGCAGTTCCCAGTTACCCTCGCCCACCGGGGAGAAGGCATAGCCTTCGGTGCGCTTCCAGTTGTTGCACTCGCCTATCAGGTAGATCCTCGTGGCGTTGGGAGCCCACTCCCTTATCACCCAGGTCTCCCCTTCCTTGTGGAGCGGGTAGTAAAGGTGGTTGTTGACGGCATCGGTGAGGCTGCCGCCCCGGGAGAGTTTCTCCAGATCCGAGAGGATATGCTCATGCCTGGCGTCTATCGCCCCCTTGTAGGGCTCAAGCCAGGGATCCGTCTCGTAAATTTGCTTGCATGCTGTCATAGATCATCCGTTATGGTTTTCATCGTTCTGAGGTATTCCCGGCACTGCGCGATGAGTTCATCGGAGCGCCGTATGTATTTTTCAATGTCCCCCAGGGCCGTGGAAGGGTCTTCCACCTTCCCGGCTATCAGTTCAAGTTCGGCCATGGCCTTGGAGTAGTCAAAGTTCTCTTCCATATACAGTTGCGTTGATTGTCCCGTCCTCAAAGAGGACGCTTATCCTGTCTCCTTCCCTGATGGACGCGGCGGATTTGAGCACCACGCCCCGGGCATCGGCGACGAGGGTGTAGCCCCGGGCGAGCACCGCTCTCGGGTCGGCGGAGCGTATCCTTGCGGCCATCATGTCCAGCGCGGCCCCCATCGAAGAGAGCCGGGAGGAGAAGGCCAGACGGAGCCTGGTACTATAGGAACTGATGCGCTCATCCTCTGCCGCCAGCGCGTCTATAAACCTGTCCGCCAGCGCCGTAGGAGTCTTGACAAAATCGTGCGCGACCATATCCGCCACATGGTGGTCCCGTTCGTGGCCGATGGCGGTGAAGACGGGTATGGGGCAGTTGGCGATGGTGAACGCAAGCCCGTAATCATCGAAGCATGAAAGGTCAAACGATGAGCCTCCGCCGCGCAGGATCAATATGGCATCATAGGGCACACCGGCCGTCTCCGCCACGGAGATGGCATCGCATATCGATGCCGGAGCGCCGTCGCCCTGCATCGTGGCCTCCAACAGGTGGACATCGAAAGCAAAGCCGAACTCGTTGTCCTCCAGATGCCTTTTGAAATCCCCATAGCCGGCCGCATCACGGGCCGAGATGACCGCAAGACGCCTCGGAAGTTCGGACAGGGTGAGGCTTTTCTGCCTGTTGAGCAGTCCTTCGGAGGCGAGACGGTCTATGGTCTGGCGCCGCAGCAGTTCAGCCGCTCCCACAGTGAAGCATGGCTCGATGTCGTCCACTGTCAGAGTGAGCCCGTATAGTTCGCTGTAGCTCACCATGACCTGGACCAGCACTTCGATGCCGGGACGGATGTCCTCCCCGGTCGCCTCGCGGAACTTTGCGGAGAGCGGGAGGTAACGGCTGCGCCAGATCACGGCCTTGGCTCGGGCCACGACGCGTCCGTCCTCACTTCCGGCAAGATCCATATAGCAGTGCCCGTTGGCCTTGGCCTGCACAGACGAGAGTTCGGCGCGCACCCATATCTTCCCGGGGAACAGCTCCCCGATCCCCTCACGCATCATGTGCTGAAGCTCGATTAAATCTACATAGTCCATCTCAGGCAAAAATAAGAAAAATGGCAAAGAATTGCTATATTTGCAGCCGTTAAGAAGGCAGTATTCTTTTTTATGAAAATCTCCGAGGCCAAGTTCGTCGGCAGCAGCACAAGAGTCTCAGGCAAGCCGGAGAGAGGCTTGCCCGAATTCGCTTTCATAGGGCGGTCCAACGTAGGGAAGTCGTCCCTGCTCAATATGCTGTGCAACAACCGCAAGCTCGCCATGACTTCGGCCACCCCGGGAAAGACGAAGCTCATCAACCATTTCCTCATCAACGACAGCTGGTACCTGGTGGATCTGCCCGGATACGGATATGCCAAGACTGACAGGGCCGGGCGCGAGGAGATCGCCGAAGTCATCCGGGACTATATCATGAACTCCAGGCAGCTGGTTTCCCTTTTCGTGCTGATCGACTCCAGATACGACATCACCAGCATCGACAGGGACTTCATCGCTGAACTCGGAGAACACGGGATCCCGTTCTCGATCATCATGACCAAATGCGACAAGAAAGGCCCCGTCGCGCTCGCCGCCCAGGTGGAGAAAGACAGGCAGATCCTGCTTCAGGACTGGGAGGAGCTCCCGGAGATATTCTGCAGCTCGTCGCAGAACGGACTCGGGAGGGAGGAAATCCTCGGACACATCGGGAAAATACTGGACACACTTTAATTGATATATAGTTATGCTACATTCACACAGACTGGAACTGTTTGCCTGCCGGGCATCCGAGGATTTCGCCCGCAAAGTCCTCGACAACTTCAACCAGCTAAGGAATCCGGACGAGCCGGAGCTGCACCTTGGCAAGATTGAAGTGACACCTTTCAGTGACGGAGAGTTCCAGCCGCAGTTCACCGAGAGCGTCCGCGGCGCGGCGGTCTATATCCTGCAGTCCACTATTCCGCCTGCAGACAACCTGATGGAGCTTCTTCTCACCATCGACGCCGCCAAGAGGGCCTCAGCCGACAAGGTGATCGCGGTGATGCCCTACTTCGGATGGGCTCGCCAGGACCGCAAGGACCGTCCGCGCGTGGCCATCGGCGCCAAGCTTGTGGCCAACCTGCTGCGTGCCGCCGGCGCCGACCGGGTGATGGCCTGCGACCTTCACGCAGAGCAGATCCAGGGATTCTTCGACTTCCCGCTTGACCACATCTACGCCAGCAGGGTGTTCATCCCGTACATCCAGAGTCTGGGCATCGAAAACCTCGCCATAGCCGCACCTGACATGGGCGGAGCCAAGAGGGCCAACACCTATGCCAAGGAGCTCGACGCATCGGTGATCATCTGCCACAAGACCAGGGAAAAGGCCAATGTGGTCGGCTCCATCACCGCCATCGGTGACGTGGAGGGCAAGAACATCATCATCGTGGATGACATGATCGACACCGCCGGCACCCTGTGCAAGGCAGCCGAGGTGCTGATGGGCAAGGGGGCCGCAAGCGTCTGCGCCTGCGCCACCCACGGAATCTTCTCCGGCAGCGCCGTCGAGCGCATCCACAACTCCGCGCTCAAGGAAGTCTTCGTCACCGACACCATCCCTCATCCGGAGCTGGTGGACGACCCTAAGATAAGGATCGTGACGATGACCAAGGTCTTCGCCGACATGATCCACAAAGTCTACAACTACGAGTCCATCAGCAAAGATTTCGTATTTTAATTATGGCGGTGTTTCTCCTGACGGCAGCCGTGCTGCTCCTTTGTGTGGTGGGGCTTTGCTTCAACATCCTCTTCCGCAAGAAGGACTTCCCGCACTACGATGTGGGCTCCAACGAGGAGATGCGCAGGAGAGGCATCCGCTGCTATAAAGATGAAGATGCCGCTCTGCAGCGCAGGTCCTGCGGCGGCACAGAGACGGAAGCCTGCAAAGAATGTAAATTATATGAGCATAGTAGCGATAGTAGGAAGGCCTAACGTAGGCAAATCGACACTCTTCAACCGCCTTGTGGGAATGCGCAAGGCCATCGTGGACGACACTGCCGGTGTGACACGTGACCGTCACTACGGTCGCTGCGACTGGTGCGGCCGCGAGTTCTCCGTGGTGGATACAGGCGGATACACCACCAACTCCGATGACGTCTTCGAGAGCGCCATCCGCTCTCAGGTCCAGATCGCTATAGACGAGGCCGACCTCATCATCTTCATGGTCGAGGCAGCCACCGGCATCACCGACTACGACGCCGAGATTGCCGACATCCTGCGCCGGACCCGCAAACCCGTGATCCTCTGCGTCAACAAGGTCGATACCGGGGACAAGATGTTCGACGCCTACCAGTTCTACTCACTCGGGCTCGGTGAGATCTACAGCATCTCTGCGGCCAACGGCAGCGGCACCGGTGATCTGCTGGACGCCGTCTGCGCAGCGCTTCCAGAGGAAGAGGAGACGCCGGACCCGTATGCCGGGCTGCCGCGCATCACCATAGTCGGCAAGCCTAACGTGGGCAAATCATCCCTTACCAACGCCCTCCTCGGGCAGGAGCGCAACATCGTCACCCCGGTGGCCGGCACCACACGCGACTCCATCGAGACCCATTACAACAAATTCGGGTTCGAGTTCATGCTCGTGGACACGGCCGGCATACGCCGCAAGGCCAAGGTCCACGAAGACCTGGAGTTCTACTCCGTGATGAGGTCCATCCGCGCCATTGAGAACTCCGACGTCTGCATCCTGATGATCGACGCCACAAGCGGCATGGAGGCCCAGGACATGAACATCTTCAACCTCATCGTCCGCAACCGCAAGGGCTGTGTGGTCGTGGTCAACAAGTGGGACCTCTTCACCAAGGACTCCAACACCATGAAAGAGTACCGGCAGGCCCTCCAGGAGCGTCTGGCACCGTTCAACGATGTGCCTGTGATCTTCACCTCCGTGCTCAACATGCAGCGTATCCAGGACGTGCTCTCAGCAGCCACAGAAGTCTATGCCAACTACAGCCGCAAGATTCCTACAGCACGCCTCAACGAGGCCCTGCTCCCTATAGTGGAGGAGACTCCGCCGCCGGCATGGAAGGGCAAATACGTGAAAATCAAATACATCACCCAGTTGCCTACACGCTTCCCGGCATTCGCGTTCTTCTGCAATCTCCCGCAGTATGTCAAGGAACCGTACAGGCGATTCGTCGAGAACCAGCTGCGCAAATGTTTCAGCCTTACCGGCTGCCCTGTCCAGATCTACTTCAGGCAGAAATAAAGGTCAGAACGGGCTTACGCATCCCCGTCCGTCAAGATAGTCTATCATATTGAGGACAAGATAGTTCCAGTTCTGGAAGCCTTTGTTGATTATAGGCTCTCCGCTGTCCGGATCGTAATATTCGTGCAGTGCCCCGCAAGACTCAAGATCACGGCCGAAAAGCCGCACCGTGGCCTCGGCAAGATCCTTTGCCTCCCGTTCGAATCCGTAGTTGAGCAGGCCGCAGAAAGTCAGGTAGTTGGATATGCCCCAGACCGGTCCGCACCAGTTGGACGGGTTGTGGGTGGCAGCCATGCTGTACATTTTCTCCATCTTGGAAAGGGTGCGTACCCCGTACTCCCCCTTGAATGTCTCCGGGTCGAGAAGGTTCTCCCTCACCATCCGCTCCGCCTGCTCCGGCGTGGCTATCCCGGCCCACATCGCCATGAATCCTGACCAGACTCCAAACCTCTGTATCAGACATGGATATGCACGCGGCGCCCCCTTGTGAAGGATCATGGAATGTCCGAATATGATCTCCGGCTTGAGATCCACCGGACGGAGGTTGAGGTCAACCGAATAATAGAACCCGTCCTTCTCGTCCCAGCACCAGGTCCGCACGGCTTCCGCGAGGGATTCGGCCATGTCGTCATATTTTCCCTTGTCAAGTCCAAGACGTTCAGACAGATAGGACATAGCCAACAGTTCCCTGTACATCAGGCAGTTGAGGAATATCGAACCCGAACTTTTATCTGGCCTGTAGAATGTGGAAGGGTCGGTGTCGACTCCGATGGCAAGATCGTTCTGCCAATACAGCAGCCCGGTGGCAGAGTCGCGGTGCAAAGTCATGTAATTGCGTATGAAAGCCTCCAGTTTCGGGAAGTATTCCCTGAGCCACCCGGCATCTCCTCCTGACCGGCGCGTCAGGAAAGCCGCATGCTGCGCGATGACAGGCTTGTGCATATTGGTGGATGTGATATCCTCAGGCTTTATCAGACGCGGATCTGTATTGGAGTCTATGACTATAGGCATATAGCCGTCGGAAGAGTCGGTGTACTCAAGATAGTTAAGCACGCAGCCTCTCTCATACACCAGAGCCTCCTCCCTGTCCTCCTCGCTACCGGTGTCCTCCAGAATCTGCCTCAGCGCCACATCGCAGAAATACGAGTCCCAGTCCCAGAGGACGTTGGAGTAGCTCTTGCTGCCGGGCGTGATGAAGGGATAGACGAAAGCGCCCTGTCCTCCGCTCCGGTACATCTGCTTGTAATCGGCATATATA
>CAKUYG010000020.1 GCA_934702165.1 uncultured Bacteroidales bacterium
GTTTACTCTCAGAACAATTCGTCATTCATCAAGGGCGGAACTTTCAGTGACCCGTCAGCACTGAATTATCTTTCTGATGATGCCGATGTGACTGTCCTTGCGGCAAAAGGCACATACAAAGATGTCTTCAAGGCCACAGCCGGAAAAGCATTGGTCAAACCGGCAGTATCCGGAGAAGAAGTGATCATAGGCGGAATCAATGCTCAGAGCAACAATTCAACCGCAGACTTCACTTTTGAGAATATCACATTCGATAACTCAATACAAGATAAAGGCTGGTTTACCGGAACTGCAGGGAACATTTATCCTTGTGTCGGTGTTTGGGGCGGAACATATTCGTTCAAGAATTGCAAGTTTATTGTTGATGGAGGCTCTGGAAAAGAAACAGGCATCATGACTTGGTGGACAGTGAAAGATTGTCCAGTAAAGTTGTCGTTTGACGCCTGCTCTTTCGAGGGGAAGGACAATGCTTCCGAGGCACGGGCTATGCAAATCTATGGCCATGTCAATCTTGATGTGATTGGATGCACTCTTTCTACAGCCAAGCGTTACGCTCTCAAGTATGTTGGAAACGAGGGGTATACGGCAAACATCAAGAATAACAATGTGTCAAATTGCCAATATACGGTTGAACTTGGCTCTTCTGAATATTCAGGAAGTAACTACACCGTTAATTTCGAGGGTAATACCCTTGGGCAAGGTATAGCTGATTATAAAGTGGCACATGAAGAAGGTGCAACCATAAATGGAGGCACCAAAAAAGAATAATTCTAAGCGCTTATAAAAATGCTCCGGGCACTGAACCAAGTGTCCGGAGTTTTTTGTCTGTCCGGTGCTGCATCAGATTTGGCGGAGATAAACGCCGGGAAACGGATCTCTTTCATGCGCCGGAGACAGAAGGTGGCGCATGGGGCATGGGTGGCAGGGGCTCAACACAAAAATCCCGCCCCTGCCAACTTCCGTCCCTGCGCCGTGCACCGCCCGATGCGAACGCGACTTACGGACGCAGAACAGGCCATCAAATCCGCCAACCTGTCTGGTTCGCCAGCTCGTGGAACAATGGGGCGGCGTGGAACATCACCGTGCGCACGCGGCCGGTTCTGTGCGCACCAGACCCCTTCGTGCGCACGGCGGAACCATCATGGGCATATCGCTGGACAATACAGCAGATACATCCGGCATCGCTCTAATCGATCATGAAGTGGTGGCGGACAAGTTGTTGAGTATCAGGCGGAAAACGACAATGCCTACCGCGATATGCAGGTAGGCATTGTTGCTAATTGTCAGTGGAACAGATGGTTATCCGCCACCGTCACCCCAAGCCGCCAAAAGTCTCAGCTTAAGCCGATGGGAAGAGGTTTAGTCGAGACCCTCTGCGTGAGAGAGGAGATAGTCTTCTGCCTCTACGCTCCAGAGCCCGTTGTGGCCCTTGCAGATCTTGTCGAGTTCGGCGTAGACAGGATTGGTCTCACCTTTCTTGCCGAAGTCCGCGATGGCAGTGAGCGGCATCTCTATGTGGGTATAGATCAGCTTCTTTCCGCCAGGGACTGAAGGCAGGTTGAGAGTGGTCTCGATCACGGCGTTGAGACCTCCGATATGGGTGACGAGACCTGCCGGATCCATACCCTTGCCCATCAGGTGCAGGGCTTCCTTCATGTCATCGGTGTTGCCGCCGCTGGTGCCCACGACATGGGTGGAGGCGTAGTGGACATTGTAGAAGTTGAGCGGGGCCTTGAAGTCGGCTCTGCTTGGGCCGGAGAAGAAGTTGAGGCAGCCGTCGAATCCGAGGATGGCGTCGGCCTGCTCCACCACGGCGGCTACAGGAGCCATCACGACGACTTCATCGTATCCCTCGCCGCCGGTGATCTCACGCAGCGCAGCCACAGGGTTCTCCACGGCTCCGGTATTGATATAGCGCAGGTCAATGCCTCTGGAGGCGGCGAACTCCTTTGTGTAGAGAGTAGCAGCCCTGTCAAGACGGGCCTGGTCGATGTCGGTCACCACGAAAAGAGAAGGATGTCTGTCTTCACGATGCAGCACGTAGTTGATGCAGGCGAGTCCCATAGGGCCGACACCTGCGAGAAGGGCCATCTTGCCACCGTCCTTGATTTCCATGGTATGAACATAAGAACCCGGGGTGGTGTGGTAGCAGGCGTGCATGGCTCCGACCACGCAGGACAGCGGCTCGCTCAGGGAAGCCGGGTAGAATCCCTCTCCCTTGTAAGGAAGCAGGCACCCCTGCTCCATGACCTCTGCCGGGATGACCACATATGTGGCATCTCCACCGATATACTTATATGAATATCCCGGTGCTGAGAGCACTCCTACAGGGCCGCCTTCATAGGTAAGGGCCGGCTGGATGGAGAACTTGTCTCCGGCCTTGAATTCGCCCTGCCATTTCTTCCCGACTTCCACGATCTCGCCTGCGAACTCGTGGCCGATGATGGTCGGATTCTCGGCCACATCATCCGGAACCCTCTTGTGTTCAGGGCCCTGATGTGCCGCCTTATATGAAGACATGCAAATGCTGTCGCTGACCACCTTGGCCAGGATTTCATCTTCTTTGATCTGCGGGAGTTCGAATTCTTCGAGCCTCAGATCGTCTTTTCCGTAAAGTCTTACTGCTTTTGTTTTCATTGCGGTATGGATTAATTGATTATCAGTTCTTGACAGGTGCCTCCGGGGTAGGCGGCAGGCTCTTGTAGCCCTTGAGCTCTTCCTTGAGCACTTCGACGGCTTTCTCGAGTTGGGCATCCTTGCCGAGATAGTCATCGAACGGGTTGATGTCCACTTCAATGTCAGGGTCAACACCGTGACCCTCTATGATCCACTCGCCATCGGTGGAGTATGAGGTGAAGAAAGGCGTGCGCATGTCCTGGCCGTCCACGAACCTCCTGGAGCCGGAGATACCCACTATGCCGCCCCAGGAGCGCTTGCCGATGAGCTTGCCGAGTCCTAGTTTGCGGAAGCCGTACGGGAAGAGGTCCCCGTCGGAGGAGGAGTATTTGTCGATGAGGCAGACTTTCGGCCCGTAGAAAGCCTCGTTAGGCACGGGGAGGTTGCTGCCGTTGCGGTACATGCTCATCCTGTATACTTCGCGCTGCAGGCGTTCCAGGATCATAGGGGAGACGTTGCCGCCGCCGTTCATGCGGTCATCGATTATGAGAGCTTTCTTGTCGAGCTGGGTGTAGAAGAGTTTGGTGAACATGTCAAGCCCTTCTACGCTCATGTCCGGGATGTGGATGTAGCCGATCTCCCCGCCGGAGAGACGGTCGACTTTCTCGATGTTGCCCTGCACCCACTCGTAGTATGCCAGCTGCGACTCGTCGCCGACCGGCTTCAGGTATACGGTACGCGCATCCTTGCCGGAGGCGGAGGAGGCGATCTTGACTTCTACAGTGGCTCCGACCTTGCCTATCAGGGCCTGTCCGATGTCGGTGAGGCGAGAGGCCGGGACACCGTTGATCTCTACGATATATTCTCCGACTTTGGCATTGACGCCCGGAGCCCGCAGAGGGCAGCGCAGGGACTCGTCCCAGTCCGCTCCGCGGAATATCTTCTCGATACGGAAGGCCATGGTCTTGGCATCCCTTGAGTATTGCGCCCCGAGGAGGCCTGTCTTGATGCGCGGAATCTCAGGGCTTTCACCGGATGTGATGTAGGCGTGGCCCACATTGAGCTCGCCGAGCATCTCGCCGATGAGGTAGGTGAGGTCATCGCGGTGGTTGACATAAGGGAGCATCTGCCCGTATTTTTCGTGGATGTGGTTCCAGTCGGCGCCGTGCATATTCTCCACATAGAAGTTGTCACGGGTGATGCGCCAGCTCTCATCGAAAATCTGCTTCCACTCGGCCTTGTGGTCCACCATCATGTCCATCTCATCGACAGGCACGGCATCGGCCTTGCCGGCCGGGCTGCCGAAAGCGACTACCTTGAAGTCCTTGCCTGCGCGTACGAGAGCCTTTTTGCAGTCAGGGGTGATGGACACAGGTATCTCGGCCGGGCCGTCGGATGTCTTGAGCGACTTGAGGTCGAGGATCTTCAGACCGCGTTTGCCCGCTGACATGGCGCTGTAGTAGAGCTTGTCATCCTTTGAGAGGACCAGACGGTAGCGGCCGGCGTCCAGAGGCAGTGCCGTGATCCTGGTGCCCATCCCGTCGAGGTCGATTTTCATCGCGGCAGCCTCTGTTTTCTCAGCCTTCTTCCCACCCTTTTTGTCCTGCTTTACGGCTGGCTGCTCAGGTTCAGCTCCATCTGCACTGAAAGCCAGCGGGTTGGTGGTATCCTTGCTCAGGGGAAGGACGAACACGTAGTCATATACCCCATACCCTGCATTCCACTCCACGCTTGAGTACTGGGCCCTGAAGTCACGTGCGGAGGTGAAGAAGAGGTATTTGCCGTCCTGCGAGAACATCGGGGAGGAGGCGTCGTACCAACGGTCCGTCACCTGATAGCTCTTGCGTGCCTTGATGTCATAGAGGAAGACGGCGCTGACCCGGTTAGGAAGTGAGGTGGTGTATGTGGCCCAGTTCCCGTCCGGTGACAGGGAGAATGATCGGTAGCCGCTCAGTTCGCTCACAAGGATGCGGTCGAGCTTGCCGCTGTTGACATCGAGTTCGTAGACATCCCGTTTTTCGGTGCCGAAATAGAGTTTAGAACCGTCCGCGCTCCAGTCCAGCAGGTCAGGGTATCCGTCCTTGAACGAGGTCATGCACTTCGCTTCTTGAGGCTTGTCAGACGGAGCGATGTATATCTGGTATTCTCCGCTTATGTCTGATATCCAGGCGATACGGCTACCGTCAGGGCTCCAGTCGGCATCCCTTTCGTGGGACTGCGGTGAGCGGGAGAGGTTATACACCGGGCCTTTGGCGGCCGGGAGGGAGTAGATGTCACCGCGCGCAACGGCGAGGATCCTCTTCCCGTCCGGGGAGAGGCTTACGCTTGTAAGCGAGCCGCCTACCTTGCGGTATTCCGCGCGGCTGTAGATGTCATCGTCCGCGAGGCTGATGCTGACCTTCTCGGCTTTGCCGCCTTTGTGGACGTCATATTTGTAGATGTAACCGCCGTTCTCGAAGACGATCCAGTCTTGTGAGAAAGACGGGAATTTGCAGTCATACTCGGTAAAGTCCGTGACCTTGCTTGTCTGCTTGCTGCGCGTGTCATAGACAAAGAGGTTCATAGTCCTGTCACGGTCGGAGAGGTAGTAGATCTTGTCTCCCACCCACATCGGGAAGATGTCCTGGGCGTCGTTGTCAGTGATCTTCTCCAGCTTCGTTGTGCCCACGGTGTTGATCCAGATGTCATCGGCCTGACCGCCACGGTAGTATTTCCATGTGCGGAACTCGCGGAACATCCTGTTCATCGCGAGCCGTGTGCCGTCCGGAGAATAGGAACAGAAACCCCCTTCTGATGTAGGGATGATCTGCGGGGTGCCGCCCTCGGCGTCCACAAGGCACAGATTGCCCCTCAGTCCACTGAAGCAATACTGCTTGCTGCGGTAGACTATTCTGCTGCCGTCCGGTGTCCAGCCCATCACTATGTTGTTGGGCCCCATACGCTCGCCGACCTGGTCCCGGCCCACGAGTGCGGAGTAGGTGACGCGGTGCGGTTCGCCGCCCGTCACGGGCATTGTATATACTTCAGTATTACCGTCGTACTGGCCGGTGAACGCTATCGTCTTGCCGTCCGGTGAAATCCTCGGGAAGCACTCGTATCCCACATCTGATGTGAGCTTTACGGCTGTGCCGCCATTGATGCCTACCCGGTAGAGGTTGCCCGCGTAGCTGAAGACGATGTTGTCCCCGCCGACGGCGGGAAACCTGAGCAACCTTGCTTCCTGCTCGGTCGCCCCTGCCGAAAGCGACATGGTCGCCACGGCCAGTACAAACAGTAATCTTTTCATTGTAAATGGTTTATGCCAACATTACCTGGCCTCCCGTCACAGGGATGGCCTGCCCGGTTTCCCCGGTCTGCTCTACTGCATAAAGGATAGCCTTGGTGACATCTTCAGGGTTGCACCCCTTGCGCATAGGCACCTGGCTGAGGTAGTAGTCCTTGACATCCTGCACGGTCTTGGCCCCCGGCACCTTGCCTGCGGCGAGGTACTGCACGAACAGGCCGTTCTCCGGGTTGCTCCAGAGGGGTCCGTCATAGAAGTTACCCGGGCAGATGGAGTTGACCTTGACGCGGTATGGAGCCAGTTCAAGGGCGAAGCTCTGGGTGAGTCCGATGCCTCCGAACTTGCCTCCGGCGTATGCGAAATTGGCTTTGGAACCACGCAGGCCGGACTTGGAGTTGACCTGTACGATGTCCGCGAAGTACTCCGGATCCCAGGCTGTCTCGATCTTCATCAGGTGGCTTGCCACCTTGGCGCAGAAGAAGTAGGCCTTGTAGTTGATGTTTGTGACGAACTCGAAGTTCTCCGGGGTCATCGCCTCAAGACCTCCGGCCCTGAGCACGCCGGCGTTGGAGACGAATACGTCAAGGGCGCCGAAGTTGAGCACTGTCTGCCTTATGAGGTTGTGGAGGCTGTCCATGTCCGCGACATTGGTCTTGACGAAAATGGCCCGGTTGCTGCCGGCGATGGCGTTGAAACTCTCGGCGGTCTTCTGTCCCACAGCCTCGTTGAGGTCGGCGACCACGATGTTGGCCCCCTCCTTCATGAGGTTGCGTGCGATGCCCTCGCCGAAGCCCTGGGCGGCGCCGGTGACGATGATGGTCTTCCCCTCCACGCGTCCCTTAGATGCGGCGGAGCTTATCTTGCGGCGGTAGTTCTCCACTTCCCAGTTGTCGATGAATTCGATCTGGCGCTTTGTCATCGGATGCTGTCCGCCGAAGCACTCGGCGTACCATGCGATCTTGACCGCATCCATGAATACGTCTGTGATGATCTGCGCGTTCTTGGCGCTGTCGCCGGCTGCGATGAGGCCTATCCCCTTGATGAGTATCACTTTAGGGGTGTGTCCGCGGCGAGTGATGTACCTCTCGATTTTCTTCTCGGCCAGCTTGGCGATGTCCTCTCCTTCAGATGGTTCGATGAAGATGTATTCAGACTTGCAGTAGACGATGCCGTCCGGGGTGAAAGGAGAGAGGACGCTCTCCGCCTGTCCCATCATCGATTCGAGCAGGGCTGAGTTTGTGACCTTGAGGGTTTTGAGCCCGCGTCCGGAGCGGCTGAGAATCATCCTTATGGCAGGGACGACCTCACTTGCGCAATCGCATATCCCGGCCTCTCCTTCCGGAAGAGGTTTTACCTGATTTTCGAGAGTTGAGAGCACGGATTCGTAGATCTTCTCTATCTCTTCGGTGCTGTCGGCTCCCACGAAGATGCCGTGGTTCTGCAGGAATATCACCTGGGGCTCGTGTCCGTTGGCCTTTTTGTAGGCCTGGATCTTGTCGTAGACTTTCTTGAAAAGGGTGTACCCCGGGTCGGTGTAAGCTATGTAAAGGGCCTCCGGGAAGAGTTCTTTGCATTTGTCTTCAGCCTGTGCGGAGCACATGAGTCCTCCTACGAGAGTAGGGTGGAGGTGCACCACATAAGCGAATCCCATGCAGTCGTGCAGGGAGGTTTCCACTGAAGGCCTGCGGTCTTTGGTGATGCAGGCCGCTGCAAGGTCGTTTTTGACCTGCTCCTCACGCTCTGCTGTGTCTGAACTGTATTTTTTCTTGTTCATCGGGTCAAGCAGCGCCCTGTCAAGCACTGCGAACCCGTCTTCTGTGATGGTGGCGAGAGCGTGGCCGCTGGCTTTGACCCAGAGTTTCTCCGCGTTCTTGTAGGAAGTGTTGCCGCCCCCTGCAATCACGAAGCGCGGGTCGGCGCCGTACTTGCGGGAAATGGCTATAAGTGATTCTATCTCTTTCATTCTGTTATCGTTTTAGTGATGAGCGCGTCTCCCTCTTCGATAGACTTAAGCCCGTTCTGGTGGGCAGCCACGAAGCAGGCCCCGCGGTAGTTGATGTCACGGAGCTTGTCAGAAAGACAGCTGCAGTCTCGTGTACGGAGCTTTATCGGTTCCAGTGCCGGGGTGTTGTGCTCCGAACCGAAGGTGACGATGAAGCCCTCGTCTTCCAGATAGCCGGCATAGCTCTCGAGCACTGCCGTGCTGTTGCGTGTGGTTATGAATTCGCAGGAGCGTATTCCCCTCTTCTTGAGGATGTCGGCACATTTTTGCAGGTCTTCTTCGAAGTCGGTGAAACCGCCTTTGGCGTCATCTGCAAGGAAGGGATAGGTCGGTATGCCGCCTGCCGCCTCGATGATGCGCTGCACTGTCTCCATCGGGAGGAATGCTTTCGGGTCCTCCGGCACGAAGGCTGCTCCGCCTGCTTTGAGAAGCTTGCTGCGGATTTCATTCTCCACGGCCGCTGCATCAAGCAGAGAGCTTTTCAATTCTTTTCCGGAGAAAAGTTTCCTGTAGAAGTCAAGTCTGTCCGCATCGGAGGCGAATCTGGAATCGATGGCGAGTCTGAGAGCTTTTGCAAGGTGTCTTTCGCGGATGGAGCCGCGCGTGAGATCCTTCTCTATCTGAGGAAAAGACAAGTTGAAGCCGGCCTTGATGCTGTCAAGCCAGGAGTTGAGCTTGGCGCACATCTTGCCGACCTGGGCGTTGGACTCCGCTTTGACATCGGCGAGCATCCTGGCCTCTGTGCCGGAAAGGGTCACTGGATAGTTGAGCCCCTTTCCGCTGAGGTAGGTGCGTCCCGGGTTGTTGGGATCGTTGACCCTGACTCCGGCCGCCTGGTCCTCCACGTTGAGGGAGATGAACTCTATGTTAAAAAGAGGGAAGAGGTGGCGTCTGCCACACTCTTCGCTCCATTCCTTATACCCGTCAAGGGAATAAAAATCGTTGATACCCACCACTTTCACCCCCTCCTCAGCGGCCATGTCAAGTGCCTGGCTGACACTGTCGAAGGCGCTGAAGGAGTATGGTGTGTGGAGGTGTGCATTGACGTCGGTCATACTATACACCCTTCTTGGATCTGAGAATCTGTTCTGCCGTGGTCATGTTGCTGACCGGAGTGTAGTCCTTGAGAGGGACGATCTTCTCGTTGATCGCGTCGAGGAACCACTCAGGCTGAGGGAAGAACGCCTCTTCGAGCTCATGGCAAGGGGTGATCCAGTTGCGGGAGCCGAGTACCACAGGTGCCGCGTCGAGGTAGTCGAACGCCATCTCGGAGATGTTGGCGGCGAGGTCGTTGAGGTAAGACCCGCGAGCTGTGGCATCGCCTGCTATGATGATTCGTCCTGTCTTCTTGACGGACTCGAGCACCTTTTCGTAGTTGAACGGCACGAGGGAGCGGGCGTCAATGACTTCGGCTTCCATGCCGTATTTCTCCTTGAGCATGTCGGCTGCGGTGAGCGCGCGGTAGAGAGTGGCTCCGATGGTGAGGAAGGTCACATCCTTGCCGACCCTCTTGACGTCAGGCTCTCCGAGCGGAATCTCGTAGTATCCTTCAGGCACGCCGCCTTCGTGGAACTTCTCTCCCATGTCGTAGATTCTCTGGCTTTCGAAGAAGATGACAGGGTCGGTGCCCTGGAGGGCTGAGTTCATAAGACCCTTGGCATCATACGGAGTGACAGGGAAGACAACCTTGAGTCCCGGAATATGGGTGCAGAGCGAGGTCCAGTCCTGGGAGTGCTGTGCGCCGTATTTCGAGCCTACGGAAACGCGGACAACGACAGGCATCTTGAGGATGTTGCCGGACATGGCCTGCCACTTCGGAAGCTGGTTGAAGATCTCGTCTCCGCAGCATCCGAGGAAGTCGCAGTACATGATCTCCGGAATCACACGGCCTCCGCACATGGCATATCCGATGGCGGTGCCGATGATGGCTGCCTCTGCGATAGGGGAGTTGAACAGGCGGTGATATGGAAGGGCCTCGGTGAGTCCGCGGTATACCGCGAACGCGCCGCCCCACTCGCGGTTCTCTTCGCCGTAGGCGATCAGGGAAGCGTCCTTGTAGAAACGGTCCACGACAGCCTCGAAGATACCGTCACGGATGTTGAAGGTCTTCATCTTGCTGGCCGGCTTGCCGTCCTTGTCGAGCCAGAACCTCTCCTTGCCGGCGATCTGCTTGACGCGAGGGTTCTCCTCAAGCGGCATCAGCACATCAGGCTTGGCATCGCTGAGCGAGTCGATGCTCTGGTTGGAGAACATCATGTCTCCGAGCAGCTCGTTGTCCTTGACGAGATCCATGCGTGGTGAGAGCTCCGGATCGATGGCGAGTTTGTAGCAGTCGAAGATGACATCTTTGACTTCCTGCTGGATAGCTTCAAGTGCTTTCTGGTCGGCAACGCCTGCTTCGATGAGTTTGCCCCCGAATGCTGCGATGCAATCCTCATTCTCCCATGCTGCAATCTCCTCTTTTGTGCGGTATGAGGACTGGTCGCTCGGGGAGTGTCCGCTGTAGCGGTAGGTCACGACATCCAGAAGTGCCGGGCCGAGTTTCTCTTCAAGCAGAGCCTTCTTGCGGCGGAACGCATCGATGACCGCGAGCGGGTTGTATCCGTCCACACGCTCGGCATGCATCGCATCTGGCTTGAACCCTGCTCCGAGACGTGCCGGGAAGGTGTATCCCATGGTTTCGCCTTTTGTCTGGCCGCCCATTGCATACTGGTTGTCCATGACGTTGAAGAGGACAGGCAGACCGCCTTTCATGTCCCCTTCCCAAAGGGTGTTGAACTGGTCCATGGATGCGAAGGTCATGCCTTCGAGCACAGGTCCGCGGGCCATGGCACCGTCTCCGAGGTTCGCTACGACGATGCCCTTCTTGCGGTTGACTTTCTTATAGAGGGCAGCGCCGACAGCGATAGAGCCTGAACCGCCTACGATGGCATTGTTGGGATAGATGCCGAATGGTGTGAAGAAGGTGTGCATAGAGCCTCCGAGTCCCTTGTTGAAGCCGGTGGTGCGGGCGAAGATCTCGGCGATGGCTCCATAAATCAGGAAGCGGATTCCGAGCTCCTTGGTGCTGCCCTTGAATCCTTTCTGTGCCACTGCGAGAGTAGCGCCTCCCCAGAACTCTTCCATTATCTTCTTGAGCTCGTCTTCCGGGAGAATCTGGATGGAGCGGAGGCCCTTGGCGAGGATTTCGCCATGTGAGCGGTGTGAACCGAAGATGAAATCATCGGTATCGAGGGCGTATGCCATACCGACAGCGGCAGCCTCCTGACCGGCGGAGAGGTGGGCTGGGCCCGGGTTGTTGTAAGCCACGCCGTTGTATCCTCCGGTGGTCTTGACGAGGTTGAGCATGGTCTCGAACTCGCGGATCACGGTCATGTCGTGGTATATGCGAAGGAGGTCTTCCTTGGTGAAGTTGCCCTCGTTGAGCTCTTCCTTGACGGTCTTGTTGTACTGCATCACGGGAATCTCCGGGAACACGATCTTGTGTTCGCTCGGACGGAGAGTCTCATTGGGGTCGATGTAAAGTGACTTTGGCATTTTATTGTGGTATTATTGGTTACTTGATGGTGAAAGCCGTCTCCTTGATGATCTCGGACACGGTAGGGTGGGGGAATACGACTTCCTGGAGCTGCTCTGCGGTCATCTCCATCTCGATGGCGATGCAGGCGCTGTGGATGATCTCCGAGCATGGGTTGCCGAGCATGTGGACTCCGAGCACTTCGTGGTGCTTCTTGCCTACAATGATCTTGCAGAGTCCCTCTCCGCCTTCGTTCTCGGCGACGAAGCGGCCGGAATACGCCATAGGCAGCTTGAGGACGGTATATTCCTTGCCTGAGGCTTTTGCCTGCTCTTCGGTGAGCCCGACTCCGGCGACTTCAGGGTTGGTGTAAACCACTCCAGGTATGGCCTCGTAGCGCATGTGGTCCTGCTTGCCGAGGATGTTGTTGACAGCAACTTCCCCCTCCCGGCTCGCGGTGTGGGCGAGCATGGAGAATCCGGTCACGTCACCGGCGGCATATACGTTAGGGATGTTGGTGCGCATGTGGCTGTCAACCTTGATCCCGCATGGTTTCCCGCCCCGGTTGAGGAGCATCTCGACTCCGAGATTTTCAAGACCGTAGCCGGAGAGATTGGCCCTGCGGCCCACTGAGACGAGGATCTTGTCCCCGCTGACGCGGCAGACCTTTCCTTCCGGATCCTCGTATACGACGGTGTTGCCCTCGATGCCTGTCACCTTGCAGCGCAGGCAGAACTCGATGCCCCTCTTGGCGTAGATCTTCTGGAGCATGGCGCTGATCTCATCATCGAGCGGGCCAAGGATTTTCGGCATCATCTCGACTACGGTCACCTTGGTTCCGAGGGTGCTGAAGAATGCGGCGAACTCCATTCCGATCACACCGCCTCCGATCACGACAAGCTCTTTCGGCTGCTCCTTGAGGGAGAGGATCTCCTTGTTGGTGACAATCACGTCTCCGGCTTCCTTGAGACCTGGGAACGGCGGTACGGCGGCTTCGGAACCGGCGCAGATCAGGAGGTTCTTTGCGACATAATCCTTGTCCGCGGCAGTCACAGTGACACCTTCTGCGCCGCGTCCTTTGATCACGGCCTGTTCAGCGACGACCTCCACCTTACCGGCTTTCATGGCGGCCTTCACGCCTGCTACCAGTTTTCTCACGACCTTGTCCTTGCGGGCTACAATCTCGGCGTAGTTGAAGCTCGGCTCCTTGGCATAGACCCCGTAGTGGTCGCCGGTCACCGCGTAGTTGTATACTTTCGCGCTGTAGAGAAGCGTCTTGGTGGGGATGCAGCCCTCGTTGAGGCACACGCCTCCGAGAGATTTCTTCTCGAAGAGGACAACCTTGAGCCCGGCTGCGCCGGCCCGTTCTGCGGCCACATATCCTCCAGGGCCGCCGCCTATTATAGCTAAATCGTACATTATATGGTCTTGTAATTAAAATTCAACTTCAAGATTCTCGATTTCAGTGGCCACCTGTTTGAGGAAGCGGGTAGCCTCACCGCCATCGATGGCGCGGTGGTCGTAGGTCAGGGAAAGACCCACATAAGGGACGAAGGCGTATACTCCGTTGCCAAGGTCCTTCGGACGTGCTGTGATGGTTCCCACTCCGAGGATGGCGCTCTGCGGCACGTTGATGATAGGGGTGAACCACTCCACTCCGTAGCCCCCGAGGTTTGACACCGTGAACGATGCGGCCTCACTGGAGAGGAGGTCAGGGTTGATGCTTCCCTTCTTGCAGTCGTCGGCCACTTTCTTGAGGGCCTTGCTGAGCCCTGTGATGTTGAGGTCTTCAGCTCTCTTGACGGCAGGCACCATGAGCCCGCGCTCGGTATCCACGGCGAGGCCGAGGTTGACTGTGTTGAATATGCGCATCGCGTCCCCGAGGCAGTGTGAGTTGACTGAAGGGAACTTCTTGAGTGCCTTGATGACGGCGAAGCATACGAAGTCGTTGATGGTGATATTGGCGTCGATACGGCCTTCTTCAAGGGCTTTCTTGGCCTTTTTGCGGAGAGCCTGTATCCTTCTGGCGTCAGCGCCGAGCATATGTGTGAGCTGGGCTGAGTTCTGGAGGGAGTTGTACATCGACTTGGCGATGAGTTTACGCATATTGGACATCTTCTCGACCTTGAACTCCTCGCCTTCTCCTGCGATCTCGCTGTGGTTGGCCTGCCATACCTTGAGGTCCGATCCCTTGACCATGCCGGCAAGTCCGCTTCCGCGTGACGGGGCCTCGAAGCCTCCCTGGGCTGCGATGGCCTTGGCAAGTCCGGTCTTCGGGCTGCCTTCAGCGGCCACGACATCCCTTTCTATGATGCGTCCGTGAGGGCCTGTTCCGGCCACCTGTGCCGTATCCACGCCTTTCTCGGCGGCGAGCTTGCGTGCTCTCGGGGATACCGGTGCTCCCTCCACTACGGCTGCTGCCGGAACTTCCGCTGTCGCGGCCTCCTGTGCCGCCTGGGGCTCGGCAGCCGCTGCGCTGTCCTGCGCCGGAGCGGCTCCGTCAGGTGCGAACTCGGCGAAAGACTCGCCGGGGTTGCCGATGACCATCACGTTGGTCAACACTGGTATCTCATCGTTGTCCTTGAAAAAGCACGCGAGTACGGTGCCTTCGAATTTGGATTCCTCGTCGAATGAGGCCTTGTCTGTCTCGTAACTGAAAAGGATGTCGCCGACAGCTACCTTGTCCCCGACCTTCTTCTTGAATTCCGTGACGATACAGCTCTCGACTGACTGGCCCTGTTTGGGCATTATTACTACGTTTGCCATTGTGTATGTGATTAGATAATCTACAAATTTAATAATTTTTCGCCGTTACCACAATTTCTCTGCCAGCTCGCGCAGCATCTTTTCATCCGGCGAGGAGGCGCTGACCTGCAGGAAACCTGCTGCCGCACCGGGAGCCGCCTGCTTGCCTGCCGCTTCCAAGGCGCCTGGCGGGAGGGGGACGTCACAATTGACATCCTCGTATGCGCACGGGAAGATGGCGGCTGTCTCTTCCAATATCTTCGAGAGGAACTGCTCTTCTGTGATATCCTGAGGCCGTAGGAGGGTCAAGACTTCCTTCCCTATGTGCAGGCTCGGTATGATGTTGATTCCCAGCGACGTGGCGTGGCTTACAATTCTTGTGAGGTCTTCCCGGCCATAGTACCCTCCGTACCTTCTGTCCCCTTCCATGCGGTAGCCCCCGGCCTGTCCGAGCAGAGGGAATGCCTTGACTTCCATCCTCCATCCCCTTTCTCCGGCGACTTTCCACAGCAGGCAGTTGTACTTGTATCTCGCCATAAGGTCGAGGCAGGACAGAATCTGCTCCACGCTCCAAAAATTCTCACAGCTGTCTATACACAGGCCCCTTAGCGCTGTGGAAGGGGAGTCGGAGATCTCGCAGCGCGGGAGTGCCCATCTGCATTTTTCGGCAAGCTGTTCTCCATAGATTTCCGCTGGCAGCATCTGCTTGATGGTCTGGATAGCGTTGAGAAACCCTTCAGTACCTCCTGCCTCGACCAGAGCGGATTTCTGCCCTACGGAGATACGGTAGGATTCTCCTTTCAAAGAGTTGTCCCTCAGGAAAATGACACCTTTCGCCGAGCCGTCGTCCACCACGGTCCGCAGTCCCACGGGGGTCGAGACGCTGCTCGTCTTCCCGCTCACCAGAGAGAGTCTCGCTGCCAGGCGGCAGATCGCATCCATCGATACAGAATCGATGGACGGGTCACATTTGAATACAGCTCCGCTGATTTTGAGACTGCCCTTGCCTGGGGTCAGCCTGGACGGCTCGGGGACTATTCCTCCACGGCAAATGAGGGCCGGGACCACCAGGGAGATCAGGATGATCGCAATTTTTTTCATGTCAATATATAAGCAGGCCGATGACCCCCGATGCCACGAGAAGCGTGATGGGCCCGGCCTTTTTGGTGTAACACAGTATGAATGAGCCTGCAAACAGCACCCATGCCTTCCAGTCCGGGAAATTGTCCTGGAGCACATGCATGGAAAGGTGCCCCCCACTCCACGAGATCCCGAGGATCAGCACCAGAGCTGCGGCACCTATCATCCCGGCGACGGCAGGACGCAGCGCCCCCATCACGGAGATGAATACCGGGTGCTGGTGGAACTTGTTGAATATCCGGATGATGACGAAAAACACCAGGAACGAGGGCAGCACGATCGCCAGGGTGGTGGAAGCTGAACCCAGGATCGAGACGAGGTTGCTGTACCCCTCATCGTGCAGGACCTGAAAGCCCACGTAGGTGGCGCAGTTGATGCCGATGGGGCCCGGTGTTGACTGGGAGATGGCCACTATGTCCGTGAATGCTTTTTCCGTGAGCCAGCCGTGCTCGGTGACCACCTGTGCCTGAATGAGCGAGAGCATCGCCCCGCCACCCCCGAAGTTGAACAGTCCGATGACGAAGAACGTCGCAAACAGTTGCCAGAGCAGTCCGATCATTGTTTTTTCTTATTATAGGTGAACGAAGAGATGCCCGCCGCGGCGGCAATCGTCACGAGGATGAACCATATAGGGGAGATCTTGAGGAAAGCCACCCCGAACAGCGTGCCTGCGCAAAGCAGCCAAGTCCACCAATTGTGGCAGCCCTGCTTTGCCATGTTTACCGCCGGGACGAGAATCAGAGCCACGGCTACCGGCCTAACGCCCTGGAAGATGCGTGCAACGATGGGGTTGTCCTTGAAACTGGTGAACACCATGGCTATGAGCAGGATGATGACAAACGACGGCAGCACTGCCCCCAGAGCGCAGACGATGCTTCCCTTGAGGCCGCCCAGCTTGTACCCGGTGTAGATGGCCATGTTGACGGCGAGCAGTCCCGGGGCGCTTTGCGCCAGCACTATCACATCGTCAAGATCCTCCTTGCCGATAAGGTTGCGGCTTGTCAATTCTTTTTCTATAAGGGGGATCATCGCATATCCTCCTCCTATGGTGAAAGCTCCCATCTTGAAGAAGATCAGGAACAGCTGCCATAGCGGTGTCTTGTTTTCCATATTGCAAAGTACTATAAGATCATTCTTCTTCTATTTTCTCCTCGGCAATCCGCTTGACTTCGTTTATCTCGGCGATAAACTGTTCTGTAGTCGGGAGATATAACTGATATTTGCTGGCGAGTATTGTCTTGTTGTCTTCCGGCAATGTGAGTTTGACTACTGTGTCATTCTTGTTTGAGCACAACAGTATGCCGATGGTGGGATTCTCATCTTCGGCTTTTTCGTAGCGATCGTAATAGTTGACGTAAAGTTGCAATTGGCCCAGATCCTGATGGGTGAGCTTGTGGTTTTTAATCTCGATCACGACAAATGAACGCAGCAGCCTGTTGTAGAACACCAAATCCACAAAGTACTCGTCGTCCTCGATAAGAAGGCGCTTTTGTCTGGCGACGAAAGAAAAGCCTTTTCCCATTTCGAGAAGAAAATCAGCGATGTGCGATATTATAGCACTTTCGAGGTCTTTCTCATAATAGGCAGGTCGCTTTTCTAGACCGAGAAATTCCAAAACCATAGGGTCTTTGATTATTTCTTTCGGGGATTCCGGCTGCCGTTCGTTTCGTGCTACTGCGAGGACGGCTTCTTTGTCGTTGCTCAGCAAGAGACGTTCGTAAAGCATCGAGTTGATCTGACGTTCAAGTTGACGCTTAGACCAGCATCCATTTACGGCCTCCAATTGATAATACTCTCGCTTGTCGGAATCTGAGATTGAGATAAGCAGCTTGTATTGGGACCAATTTAATTGCGAACACAGTGTATTCGCATTTGGGTATATGCGGTAGAATTGTCTGCACATCTCCAATTGGCGGACAGAGAATCCGCTGCCATATTCCGGTTGCAGTCGTTTTGCGAGATTCTTGATGAGGTAAGTTCCATAGTCGGCGCGCTCCTTTCCCTGCTGCTCTTTTTCTGCAATTTGTTGTCCGATAGCCCAATACATACGGACACGGCAGAAATCCACGCTTCGGACTGCATCCCTGCGTGCATCATCGATGATGTTTTTTATTCCGCTGACAAATTCATTTAGCGGCGATTCCAAATCAGTTTCTGTCTTATGTCCCATGCTGCAAAGGTAGTCATTATCGGATATAAATGTTATTTTTGTCGGTGAGCGTGTCTGCGAGGGAAAACGATGGGACGGGCAGCTTGGAAATAACTATAGAAACCGGAATATGATAGAATTGTCAATCGCCAAGTCCTTGAACAAGGCATATCGCAAACTTCCTGTGGACAGGCAGGTCTTTGATGTATTCAAACATCAACTCGGTAACTACTATGAGCAGATTTCTGTAATCAATACAGAGGAGAAACTCAAAGGGGATCTGATGGATTTCTTGAAACTTTCTTTCTATGGACAGGATTATAAGGTTTCTCCGAGCGGAGATATAGATTGTGCGATTCACCTTGGCAGTAGTATTGAATCTCCCGTGGGTGTCATAATAGAAGTGAAGAAGCCTACAAACACCTCTGAGATGATCACTAGAGAAGACCTCAACAGGAAAGCCCTGCAAGAGTTGCTGCTCTATTATCTCAGAGAGCGCCATATCAACAAAAATATCTAACTCAAACATCTGATGGTTTCAAATGTCTACGAGTATTTCGTATTCGATGCCCAGGAGTTCGAGCGCTTGTTTTACTCTGACAAAACGTTGGTCAAGAGATTTGAACAATTCAATGACGGTGTTCTTACCTCGGAGAAAACAGATTTCTTTTACAAGGAGATAGCTGCTGCCTATATTGCCAAGGTTTTGGCGCAAATAACCTATACATGGTTTGACATTCGCAAGTATAAACCTTTTCTTGATACTGGAAATGACAATCGTCTCATCGAATTGTTCAAGTTTTTCAGTCCTGAGCACCTGCTGAAAAAAAGTTTTCAGAACGACAGTAATTCTCTGAATACCAAATTTTATAGTGAACTGCTCTACATTATCGGTCTTGAGGAAGTAGTGGAGAAAGACAGTAACAAACACATCATTACCCGTTGCAAGGAGGGGTCACGCAATGCAGCATCTATTCTGGAGAATGCCATGACTATCCTTGATAGTGAAGATTGGATAGACAATGTGGAAGAACGTTACTCATTCGGTAAGGATCGTCAGGAACAGCTGTTTGGCGTTGCTTTGTCGCTGACCATCGGTTGGATGAACCGCGTTCTCTTCTTGAAACTCTTGGAGGCCCAGCTAGTTAACGTGAGTTCGGCGAATTATAACTAAAAGAGAGACAATTGAATAAGTCCATTCTCATAGGGCGAGACACGCTCC
>CAKUYG010000021.1 GCA_934702165.1 uncultured Bacteroidales bacterium
GCCCCGTACTGCAGGGCCTTGGGCCCGTATTTGTCGAGCACGAGCGAGCACAGACGGCGTATGTCCTCTATGGGAAACGTGGCCGCATCCGGATAACCCCCTGCAAACGAACAGATGGCGTTCAGGTCCGTATGCTTGAAGATCTCCCTGACGGGAGACCTCATGAAATTGTGCGTGTCCGAAGACAGGAACTTTGAGTAGTCCATTTATCTGTATTCTTCAAATTCCGGCATTGCCAGGCTTGACAGGAAGTCCTGTAGTTTCTCCTCATCCCGAGGGCAGATCATAAGCACATCCTTGGTGTCGATGACGATGAAATTCTCCAGGCCACGTATCGCCACGAGCTTTCCCGGGTTGTCGGAATATACTATATTGTCATGGCACTCCTTGATGAGCCCCTTGTTGACAAGGTTCATCGCGTTGCCGTTGTCATCGTGGTGGGCCAGATAGTCATAAAGCGACTCCCAGTTGCCGATGTCCGCCCAGCGGAACTTGGCCGGGTAGACCCAGGCGTTGTCCGTCTTCTCCATCACAGCATAGTCGATGGAAGTGCGCGGCATGTCGGTGTAAATCCTCTCGAGAAACTCCTGCTCGTGGTCCGAGCCGAGGGCCTCCTGCCAGCCGGTCCAGAGATTGGTGATCTCCGGGGCGTATTTTTCCAGTGCCTGCCGTATGGCTGAGGCTCTCCATACGAAGATTCCGGAGTTCCACAGAAACTCTCCGGTCTCCATGAACACTCTGGCCAGCTGGGGATCGGGTTTCTCTGTGAATGTCTTGACCTTGACAGGCCTGCCTTCTTCTGCGGCCCCGGCCATCTGGATGTAGCCGAAGTTCGGGTCGGGCCTTGTCGGGACGACTCCGAGGGTGATCAGAGCGTCCGACCCGGCGGCATAAGCGAGGGCGTTGGAGAGGGTCTCGTTGAAGATGTCGTGTCTGTTGATTATAAGGTCGGACGGGGTCACTGCGGTCACCGCGTCAGGGTCGCGTTTGAGAATCGTGTATGTCGCGTAGGTCAGGCATGGGGCCGTGTTGCGGCTGTATGGTTCCAGGAGCAGGTTTCCGTCCCGGAGTTCGGGGAGCTGCTGCCTGATGAGTTCCCGGTATCTCGGAAGAGAGACGACCAGGATGTTCTCTTCCGGGATGACGGCTTTCATCCTGTCGAAGGTGAATCTCAGAAATGACTGTCCTTCCGCCGTGAAGTCAAGGAACTGTTTCGGCCTGTCGGTTCTGCTGATGGGCCAGAATCTGGAACCTGACCCTCCGGCCATGATTATGCAGTATAGATGGTTATTAAGCATATTGTGGTATAAAAGCTTGTGGATAGTATTCTATTTCAAACTTTGGGCCATCGAAGAGCACGCTCACCACATCGAAGAACACCTCCAGATCGGAGGGGAGGTCCTTTCGAGCCTCCGAGTTGAGGAAAGCGTTGGCCGCTGCGGTGAGTTTCTGCATCTTTCTGCGGTTCACATTGGCCTGGGGTTCTGCCGCTGACGGGATCCGGCGGCTTTTCACCTCCACTATGTGCAGACCCTCGGAGTCGAGGGTTATGATGTCTATCTCCAGATGGCCGCTTCTCCAGTTGCGGCGGACTATCTCATGGCCTCTGTCGCGCAGATAGCGGCATGCCTCCTCTTCTCCTCTTCGCCCGGTTATCTGCCTGCCTGTCTTCATAGTTTGACGATTGTGACTCCTGTCCCTCCGTTGCGTATGTCCTCGTCGGAGACGCTGACCCCAGGGATGGATCTCAGGTATTTCTGGATCTCCTCCCTAAGCACGCCGGAGCCCTTGCCGTGTATGATCCTGACGGTGCCGATGTTGAGCATCACGGCATCGTCGATGTACCGTGTCACGATGTTGAGGGCGTCGGAGAGCCGCTCGCCGCGGATGTCCAGCTCGGGGGAGAAGTTGAGTTTGCGGTCCGTGAGGGAACTGTCCACCTTCTGCTCGGCAGGCTTGAATTCCTTGCGGGCGGCTTCCCGATACTCATTGGACGATATGCGCTCCACCCTCTCCGGAGACATGGTGGAACTGATGTTTCCCACGATCACAGTGACAGCCTTGTTGGAGATTTTCGAGACTTCTCCGACCAGGCCGTTGTCCTTGATCCGGACTTTCTCGCCCACTTTGAGCGGGGCGCTCTTCTGCTCCCTGTCGTCCTGATCCTTCTTCTTCACCCGTTTCTGCAGGGAGGCGAGTTTGCGGTCGATGTAGTCCTCTTTGTTGCGTCCTTCCTTTTCCTTGCGCTTCTCCAGTGCCCCGAGGAATCCCTGGAGCTCTTCCCGGGCCTCCTTGGTCTGGGCCTTCTCCGCCTGGGCCTGCCGTATGTCGCGGATGGTCTTCTCGACCTGCTTGCCGGCGCCCTTGACGATCTGCTCGGCTTCCTGCATGGCGGAGGAGATGATGGATTCGCGCAGGCTCTTGATGTCCTCCAGTTCTTTCTGGTATTTCTCCGTGAGTCCTGTCAGGGCCTTGTCGCTGTTCTTGACTTTCTGGAGTTTCTCGTCCAGGGCCTTGCGGTTGCGGGCTATCTTGCGCAGGTTGCGCTCGATGCCGACAAACTCCTCGCCGGCACGTCTCTCGGCATCCTTGACGATGCTCTCGGGCAGACGCATCTTGCGTGCCAGCTCAAATGCGAATGAGTTGCCGGGGAGTCCGATCTCGAGCTTGAAGAGGGGCTCTATCTTGGCGGCGTCGTAGAGCATGGCGCCGTTGATCACATGTGTGTCCGCGCCGGAGGCGTAGAGCTTGAGGTTGGTGTAGTGGGTCGTGATGACCCCGTAGACGCCCCTGCGGTCCATCTCGCTCAGGATAGCCTCAGCTATGGCGCCGCCGGCGGCGGGCTCCGTGCCGGAGCCGAACTCGTCGATGAGCACAAGTGTCTTCTCGTCCGCGCAGGAGAGCATCTCCCTCATCTGTGAGAGGAAAGAGCTGTATGTGCTCAGGTCGCTCTCTATGTTCTGGTCATCGCCGATGCTGACGAAGATGCGGTCGAATATCATCATCTCGGATGTCTCGGAGGTCGGGATGAGCATGCCCCACTGGAACATATACTGGAGCAGTCCCATGGTCTTGAGACATACTGACTTTCCGCCGGCGTTAGGACCTGATATCAGGAGGATGCGCTTCTTCTCTGTGAGAGTGATGGTGAGCGGGATCATCGAGCGCCCGTCGGCACGCAGAGCCTTCTCCAGCAGAGGATGTCGGGCTTTGCGCAGCTCCACGCTGCCCTCGTCGGAGATCACCGGGACTCCCGCGATGAAGTCCAGGGCAGTCTGGGCCTTGGCCATGAGGAAGTCGATCTCGCCGAGGAATTTCGCTCCCGAGAGAAGCTCCGGGATATATGGGCGGAGGAACTCCGTGAACTCGAAGAGGATTTTGCGGATCTCCCTCTCCTCCTCGAAGTGCAGGGCCGCCAGCTCGTTCTCAAGCTCCACTATCTCCGCAGGCTCGATGAAAGTGGTCTTTCCGGTGGCCGATTCGTCATAGACGAAGCCAGGGAGCTTGCGCTTGGATGAGGAGCTCACCGGGATCAGGAACTTCCCGTCGCGGATGCAGACGGAGGCGTCGGAGTCGGCTATGCCGTCCTCCTGGGCCTTGCGCAGCACGGCCCCCGCTCTCTTTGAGAGCGACGCCTCCCGGCTGCGTATCGCGCCTCTGAGCTCAAGCAGCCTGTCGGAGGCCGAGTCCTTGATGTCCCCGTATTTGTCAAGTATGCTTTCTATCCTGCGCTGTACTTCCGGAAACGAGTTGATTTGCCCGGCCATCCTCTTAAGCCTGGGATACACCCCGTCTTTGATGCCGCTGAAGAAATGGAGGATTTTCCGTACCGTGTCGGTGGCAGTTTTCAGTTTCCCGAGCGAAAGCGTATCTATCGACGAGCCTGCCTTCAGAAGCGGCTCCAGGAAAGGTATGGCGTCGATGTAGCCTGTCGTAGGGAAACTGTCCTCGAACATCATGATCAGCCTCATCTCGTCCGTCAGTGCGAGACGGGTCTGGATGTCGCCGCGCACCGTGGTGAACTCTTCTTTCTCCACCCTGTCTGCGGCGTAATCCGTCAGGCATTTGTCCGATATGATCCTGCGTATCTTGTCGAAGCCGAGCTTGGCTTCCAGTCCCTGGTTTATCATTCAGTTTTCTCCCCGAGAAGAAGTTTAAGGTTGTTTATGCTGTCTATGCTCTTGATGACCCCGCCCCGCACGAACGAGATGGCGCCCGTCTCCTCGCTGACCACCACCACGTCCGCGTCGCACTGCTCCGACACGCCTATGGCCGCCTTGTGCCTCATGCCGTAATGTGCCGGGAGGTCGCTGCGGTCGGTGATGGGCAGGGTGCATCGGGCAGCTATGATGCGCCCGCCGCCGATGACCATGGCCCCGTCGTGCAGCGGGGAATTCTTGAAGAAAATGTTCATTATCAGACGGCTGCTGATCTGCGCGTCCAGTATGTCCCCGGTCGAGATGATGTCTTCAAGGGAGTCTTTGCGCCGCACAAGGATCAGGGCTCCGGTCTTCTGGTCCGACATCTCCTTGCAGGCCTGCGCTATCTCTGAGATGGCCCTGCTGTCCACACTCTCGACGCCTCTGCCCGTGATCAGCTTCATCAGCAGCGGCCTCTTTTCCAGAGAGTCTCCTGCCTTCCGCCCGAGCGAATTGAGAAACCGCCTTATCTCCGGCTGGAATATCACGATCAGGGCGATGGCCCCGACATCTATGAGAGTTCCGAGCAGGGAAGATACCATCTTCAGCCCCAGCGCATTGGCCACGATCCTGACCACCAGCACGATGATGATGGCGATGAAGATGTTGATTGCCGTGGAGCCCTGTATGCACCGGAAAATGAAATAAATCACCAGCGCGACCATCAGGATGTCCAGAAGGTCGACCAGCGTGAAGTGCAGAAATCCCAGCATTCCCAGAACCATATCGCAAATTTACAAAATAATATTGTAAATCAAGTTTTTGGAAATAAGCGGAATAAGTCGTATATTTGCAGCCCGCAAAAGTATGCGGTTACTTATAAAGTATTTATAAACAATTAATTAAACAACCAATGCCTGGATTAATTGGAAAGAAAATCGGAATGACTTCCGTTTTCGGTGCTGATGGCAAGAACATGCCATGCACCGTTATCGAGGCTGGCCCGTGCGTTGTTACGCAGCTCCGTACAGTAGAAAAAGACGGCTACGCCGCTGTACAGCTTGCCTATGACGAAACGACTGAAAAGCACGCCAGCGCGCCTCTGATGGGGCATTTCAAAAAGGCAGGTGTCGCTCCTATGCGCAAGCTCGTCGAGTTCAAGGCGGACTTTGCCGGAGAGCCGAAGCTCGGTGACAAATTCACCGTGGCTGACATCTTCACCGAGGACGTCGCTTTCGTCGATGTCATCGGCACCTCTAAAGGTAGGGGCTTCCAGGGCGTAGTTCACCGTCACGGCTTTGCCGGTGTCGGCGGACAGACCCACGGTCAGCACAACCGCCTTCGTCACCCTGGTTCTATGGGTGCATCTTCATGGCCTTCACGTGTCCTTCCGGGGATGCGCATGGCAGGCCACATGGGCAACGAGAGGGTGAAGGTCGAGAACCTTCAGGTGATCAAGGTCATCCCTGAGAACAATCTCATCGTTGTCAAGGGTTCCGTTCCGGGAGCCAAAGGTTCTTATGTAATTTTGGAGGCTTAAGAGTATGGAATTATCAGTATTAAAGATTGACGGAACCGATTCCGGAAAGAAGGTTACTCTTGAGGAGGGCGTATTCGGTGTACAGCCGAACGACCACGCCATCTATCTTGATGTCATCCAGTATCTCGCCAACCAGCGCCATGGCAACGCCAAGACCAAGGACCGCAGCGAGAACGCCCACAGCACCAAGAAGCTCGGACGTCAGAAAGGCGGCGGCGGAGCCCGTCACGGAAGCCTCAAGTCCAACATCTTCGTCGGCGGCGGACGCGTGTTCGGACCAGTGCCGCGTTTCTATCACAACAAGCTCAACAAAAAACTGAAGGCCCTCGCCCGCAGGTCTGCCCTTTCATACAAGGCAGCCGAGAGTGCCATCATCGTTGTCGAGCCGTTCTCTCTGGACGCACCTAAGACCAAGGATATGATCAAAATCACCAAGGCCATCGGCGCCGGTGACCGCAAGGTCCTCTACGTGCTCCCTGAGAACTCCAACAATATCTTTCTTTCATCACGCAACCTTCCGTATGTGGATGTCGTCTCAGTCGATGAGGTATGCACCTATTCGATCATGAACGCCAACAAGCTCGTGCTTGTGGACGGCGTACAGGATGTCCTCGCACAGAGAAACATGCGCTAAAAGAACACGAAGATGGGAATCATTATTAAGCCAATCATAACAGAGAAGCTGACGGATCAGGGCGAAAAGTTGAACCGTTACGGCTTCATCGTTGACCGTGAAGCCAACAAGCTTCAGATCAAGGACGCAGTGGAGAAGATGTACAACGTCTCCGTCGCTGATGTCAACACCGTCAATTATCACGGCAAGAGGAAGAGCCGCTACACCAAGGCCGGCATCCTCCGCGGCCGCATGAATCACTTCAAGAAAGCCTATGTGACCCTTGCAGGTGAGGATAAGATTGATTTTTACGCTAACATTTAAGGGAGGGCAAGACAATGGCAGTAAGAAAATTCAAACCGGTAACCCCGGGCCAGAGGAACAAGGTGATCAGCGCGTTTGACGACATCACCGCCAAGAAGCCTCAGAAATCATTGATCGAGCCTCTCAAGAGCACCGGCGGACGCAACAATACGGGCCAGATGACTGTACGCTACAGAGGTGGCGGACACAAGAGGATGTACCGTATCATCGACTTCCGCCGTGACAAGGACAACTGCACTGCAGAGGTGCTTACCATCGAGTACGATCCTAACCGCAGCGCACGTATCGCCCTTGTACAGTACAAAGACGGTGAGAAGAGATATATCATCGCTCCTAAAGGACTCAAGGTGGGTCAGGTCATCGCATCCGGAAGCGGAGTCGCTCCGGAGGTAGGTAACGCTCTCCCTCTCGCGGAAATTCCTGTAGGTACTCTCGTACACAATATCGAGCTCCGTCCGGGCCAGGGCGCCGCAATGGCGCGTTCTGCCGGTACTTTCGCACAGCTCGCCGCCCGTGAGGGCAACCATGCCGTCCTCCGCCTGCCTTCAGGCGAGACCCGTATGGTGCTTGTCAGCTGCCGCGCTACCGTAGGTGAGGTCTCAAATGCGGACCACAGCCTCGAGAGCCACGGCAAAGCAGGCCGCAGGCGCTGGCTCGGTATCCGTCCTCACAACCGAGGCGTTGTGATGAACCCTGTCGATCACCCGATGGGTGGTGGTGAAGGCCGTGCTTCCGGTGGACACCCTCGCTCACGTAAGGGCTTGCCAGCTAAGGGCTACAAGACACGTAATCCTAAGGCATCTTCAAACAAGTTCATCATTGAAAGAAGGAAGAAATAACAGGAATTAAACTTTAGAGATTATGAGTCGTTCATTAAGAAAAGGTCCATATATTCAGGAGGCTCTCGAGAAGAGGGTCATCGCGATGAATGATGGCAGCAAGAAGAAGGAAGTGGTGAAGACCTGGTCACGTGCCAGCATGATCTCCCCTGACTTCATCGGCCACACGATCGCAGTCCATAACGGAAACAAGTTTATCCCTGTTTACGTTACGGAGCAGATGGTAGGTCACAAACTCGGAGAGTTCGCCCCTACCCGTACATTCAGAGGTCATTCAGGTAACAATAAGAAGTAATCATCATTATGGGAAAGCGTAAAAGACTTATGGCCGAGCGCCTCAAGGAGGCGAAGAAGGTTACGTCAGTTGCCAAACTGAATGATGTCCCTTCATCTCCGCGCAAGATGCGCCTTGTCGCAGATACTGTACGTGGGGTTGAGGTCAACCACGCTCTCGATCTTCTGAAATTCTCGAAGAGAGAGGCGTCTGTCCGTCTCGAAAAACTTCTCCGCAGCGCCATCGCCAACTGGGAAGCGAAGAATCCGGACAAGAGCAAGGAGCTCGACAACGGCAATGTGTATGTCAAGACCATCATGGTCGATGGCGGCCGTATGCTGAAGCGTATCCGTCCGTGCCCTCAGGGCCGTGCGGGCCGCATCCGCAAGCGTTCCAACCACGTCACCGTCATCCTTGATGTAAAACAACCAGTGGAGGAATAAGAATATGGGACAGAAAACAAATCCTATCAGCAACAGAATCGGTATCACCCGTGGTTGGGACTCTAACTGGTGTGGTGGTAACTACGCGGAGAAGATCGCAGAGGACTACGAGATCCGCAAGTATCTCAGCAAGCGTCTTGCCAAGGCAAGCCTCAGCAGGATCATCATCGAGAGGACTCTCAAGCTCATCACTGTCACCATCTATGCTGCAAGGCCGGGCTTCATCATCGGCAAGGGCGGCACCGAAGTTGACAAACTCAAGGAGGAGCTCAAGAAGGTCACCAACAAAGATGTCCAGATCAACATTTTCGAGGTGAAGCGTCCTGAGGTTGATGCCAATATTGTAGCCGACAGCATCGCCCGTCAGATTGAAGGCCGTGTGTCATATCGCCGTGCCATCAAGATGGCTGTAGCCAACACCATGAGAGTCGGCGCAGAGGGCATCAAGGTTCAGATCAGCGGCCGTGTCGGCGGCGCCGAAATGGCACGCAACGAGATGTTCAAAGAAGGCCGTACGCCTCTCCACACATTCCGTGCAGACATCGACTACGCACTTGCCGTGGCTCATACCAAGGTCGGTGCTCTCGGTATCAAGGTTTGGATCTGCAATGGCGAGCGCTATGGCAAGCAGGATCTCACTCCTGCAGCCCTTTCGGCAGCCAACGCCCAGGCCGCAGGCCAGAACCGCGGAGGACGTGACCGTGATCGTCGTGGACGCCGTGACGACCGTCGCCCGCGTCGTGACAACAACCAGAAGTAATTTTTAAATAAAATTACTATATTTACGGCCGGTTCGCATTGCGGACCGGCTTTAAAATTTAACAGAGATGAAAAAAGTAATGTTTGCCGCAGCTGTTCTGCTGATTGCCGCAGTCGGCTGCAAGAGTGTTTCCGAGGAGCAGAAACTCGCCGACTACAAGGCCGGCAACGAGAAGTTCATGGAGGAGTACAGGGCTTCTTCAGAGAAGATTCAGGCCGATTCCGCTCTGACCGGAGACCAGAAGGATTCAGCCCTTGAAAAACTCTACAATGAGTCTGTAGACAAGTATGTCAGCGAGAGGTTCGACATCCTCAAAAAGGACCCTTCCGGACAGCTGGCTGTGGCTGTTGTGTCAGATATATGGAACATGATCGAGGAGCCTCAGCAGGAGGAAGCTCTCGGCCTGCTCAAAGGTGCAGCAGCACAGGATTCCATCATCCTCAAGTACAAGTCAGTGATGGACGCCAAGAAAAATACTGCCGCGGGCAATAAGTTCACGGATTTCACCGTGACCCAGGATCCTGAGGACCCTGAGAAGAGCACCGTCAAGTTCTCCGACTATGTAGGGAAGGGCAAGTATGTCCTCGTTGATTTCTGGGCAAGCTGGTGCGGTCCATGCAAGCGTGAGATTCCTAATATCGCCGCCGTGTACAACAAGTATCATGGTGATGACTTCGATGTCTTGAGCGTTGCTGTATGGGACGATCCGGCTGACACCAAGGCCGCAGCTGCGGAGCACGGGGTCGTATGGAGCCAGATCATCAATGCGCAGAGGATTCCTACCGAAATTTATGGAATCCAGGGCATTCCGCACATCATGCTCGTAGGCCCTGACGGAACCATCATCAAGCGTGACCTCAGAGGCGCGGACATCGAGAAGGCCGTAGCTGAAGCGCTTGGACGTTAAGGGAAAAATAAGCCTTTTACCACATTCCCCCGGGGTGTACAGATACTACAACTCCGAGGGAACTGTGATTTATGTAGGTAAGGCAAAGGACCTCAACAAAAGGGTCGCGCAGTACTTTGTCAGCCCGGACCGGCTCACGCTGAAGACGAGGGTTCTCGTCTCCAAGATAGCCGATGTCCAGTATTCCGTTGTTGATTCCGAGGCGGATGCGCTTCTTCTTGAGAACAATCTCATAAAGCAGTACAAGCCCAAGTACAACATTCTCCTTAAAGATTCCAAAACTTATCCGTGGATCTGTGTGACGGACGAGGAATTCCCCAGGGTTTATCTCACCAGAAGGCTTGTCCGCAACGGGAGCCGGTATTTTGGTCCGTACAGTTCTGTGATGCACGCACGTACCCTCCTGGATTTCTTCGAGTCCAGTTATCCGCTGCGCTCATGCCGGCTGGTGATAACTTCCGATGCCGTGCTGCGTCACAAGTTCCGTCCCTGCCTGGATTACCATATTCATCGCTGCCGGGGCTGCTGCATAGGGGCCATATCCAAGGAGGAGTATGGCGGGTATATCAGTGAAATCGTGCGTCTGCTCAGCGGCGGGGTAAGCGATATTATCAAAGACTACAAGGAGAAGATGCTGCGTGCTTCCGATGATCTGGACTTTGAATCCGCGGCTCTGTACAAGCAGAAGATCGATGCCCTTCAGAGCCACTACTCCAAGTCCATCATCACGGCTGCGGGCGACAGGGATGTGGACGTCTTTTCTCTCGTATTTGACGGGCTTGAAGCGTTCGGCAATTTCCTCCGCATCAAGGGCGGGGCGATTGTCCAGTCCCTCAATCTGGGTTTCAAACTCAACATTGAAGAGGATCGTGCTTCCGTGCTCAGTTCATTCATCGCCGAGATAGAATCCAAGTTCGGGGCCTTGAGCAAAGAGGTGCTGGTGCCTTTTCTCCCGGATGTTGACATAGACGGGGTCACATTCAGGATTCCGGTCCGCGGGGACAAGCTCGCCCTTCTTGAACTCAGTGACAAGAACTCCCGCGAGTTCCGTTTCAATTCTCTGAAACAGCGCGAACATACCAATCCGGACGAGTTCCGTGCCGCAGTCCTGGAGGAACTCCGCAAAGCTATAGGCATGTCAGTACTTCCGGAGCATATAGAGTGCTTCGACAACTCTAATATCCAGGGTACGAATCCTGTCGCTTCCTGTGTCGTCTTCAGGGGAGGGGAGCCTTCAAAAAAGGACTACAGAAAGTTCAAGATCAAGACCGTGGTGGGAGCCAATGACTATGCTTCCATGAAAGAAGTGGTCAACCGGAGGTACTCCAGGCTTTGTGCGGAGGCGCCGGACGACCTGCCGCAGCTTGTCGTGATCGACGGAGGCAAGGGGCAGCTGGACTTCGCATACCAGGCCATCTGTGAGCTTGGGCTTGAGAAAAAGCTCACAGTCATAGGTTTGGCCAAACGGCTTGAGGAAGTGATCCGCGTGGGGGATCCTTACCCTCTTTTCCTGGACAGAAATTCTCAGGCCCTCAAGTTGTTGCAGCGCATCCGAGATGAGGCGCACCGCTTTGGCATCACCTTCCACCGCTCTTTGCGGAGCAAGGCGGCGCTTTCCTCGGCCTTGAGAGAAATCAAGGGTGTCGGAGAACAGACGGAGCAGCGACTTCTCATGCACTTCGGGAGCGTGTCCAGAATTGCGGCCGCCCCTACAGAAGACATCGCCGCACTTGTGGGGCCGTCATTGGCGGAAAAAATCAAAGAACAACTGAACAACCAGACAGAAGACAATGGCTAAAGCAGATTTCAACAAGTGGTTCAACGCTTTCATCCTCATCGGGATGACCCTCGTAATGGTCGTGGCCACATTTTTCAAACTCCGCGATGCCCAGTCGGGTCAGGCTATGCTCATCGTGGCTGCATTCGGCTCCCTTATGGGGGTGCTGAGCACGGTGTGCTCGGCCAATGCCAAGATCCTTACTTTCCTGTTCGGGCTCTTCGATGTCGCCATTTATGGTGTCATGTGCTTTGCAGGCGGAAAATATGGCAACGCAGCATTGCACATCCTCTATTTCCTCCCGATGCAGTTCGTCGGTTTCTTCCAGTGGAGGCGCCGCGGCGCTTCGTCCGGCGCGGCATTGCATGCGCGTAGGCTTACTGCGCGACAGTGGACTGTATATGGGGCTGTTTTTCTTGTAGGGCTTGTAGTGTCCTATATTGTGCTGCTGCGTATCGGTTCGAGCCAGTCACAGGATATCGTGAAAGTCACTATCCTGATGGATGCGCTCTCCATGATGTGCAATATACTCGGGCAGATGCTGATGTCCATGGCGTATATGGAGCAGTGGTTCTTCTGGATCGGGGTCAACATCGCCTCCGTCGTGATGTGGAGCACTACTCTTTCGCATTCTTCGGATTCATACGCCCTCATATATCTTATAAAGTACAGTTTCTATCTTCTCAATTCTCTCAACGGGCTCCGTATATGGTTGGCTCTGAGCCGGCCGCAGGCGGCTCCAGAGGCCGTTAAGAGGCCGGATTTGGAGAAATGAAAAAAAATGATTTACTTTGCAAGCCTTTTGGCTTGTTAGGATGTACTAATAAAACTTAATATCTAACGTTATGGATTATCCAGAAATTGTAGAGAAGGTCAAGGCAATAATTGTCGACAAACTTGGCGTTGAGCCTTCAGAGGTCACTGAGACCGCTAATTTTACAAATGATCTCGGTGCTGACTCTCTTGACACCGTAGAGCTTCTCATGGAGTTCGAGAAAGTGTTCGGCATCAAGATTCCTGATGAGGAAACAAGCACAATTGCAACCGTAAAGGATGCATGCGACAAAGTTGCAGAGAAGCTCAATGTGAGCAAGTAGTCTCTGTCTACGTATTTCAAAAAAAGGGTGGCCCTATGAGCCGCCCTTTTGTTGTATTGTATCTTTCTGTACCTTATTCCTCCGGAATGGCAAAGGTCAGCTCCAGATGTGGAACACGTCCGTCCTCTGCCTTCGGCCCGTTGAGCCTGGCGCGGTAGAACCGGTCCTTGTCCAGTTGTGTGGAAATGCTTGTGCTGGTTGTGGACTGGCTGGCGTATGCTGCCATCATGGCGTAGTTGTAGTAGTTCGAATAATAGTTGGAGTATCCTCCGTAACTGCCGTAACCACCATACATGTCGTTGTAGTAGCTCTGGTATGCAAGATACTGGTACATTTCGCTCATGTCTGACGAGCCGGATGTGGTGGTCGTGATCACCTCGTTGGCCATGATCAGGAGCCAGATGTCATAGAAACCCTTTTGCAGACGCTCGGTTTTCTTGTTTGAGGCATTGCTCTCGTCTATCTTGATCAGCTCCTGAACGTGGAATGTTATGTCCGGGGCATATTCCAGAAGTGAGCGGTTGATGTCCCCCTGGTCTTCATATTCGGAACCGGAGTCTGTCAGTCCCATGAAACGGGTTATTTCGTCTTCCGTAATCCTGCAGGTAGGGGAGAGGATATCCGGCCATTTGTCGAGCTCTTCCGCGTCCGAAGGCATTGAAAACGGGAAAATGAGGGATGCCTTGTTGATTACGGCCGTCTTTGGGTCGCCCCCTTTGGAGGCTATCGCCTCTTCGGCAATCTTCTTCAGCTCTTTGGCGGAAATCACCGGCTTCAGTCCGCCGCCACCTTCTACCTTGATGTCGCTTTCTGCATATCCGACGCTGCTTCCGGTCTCCTGGGAGGAGAGGTTGAGCGCGTACTGAGGGAAACTGCCTGTGGATGAAGCTGAGAAGAGGGAATCCAGGTCATAGAACTTGTCCGCACCGTAGTAGAAGAGGAATGAACTGTCCCTGCGTTCGCCGTCATACTCGGCTGAGAAGGAGAGTTTGGCGTAATTGCCCTGGATATAGCCGTATGAACTGTTGTAGTCCAGCTGCAACTTGAACATGTCGATCCTTCCGCCTTCTCCGGAAGGGGTGTCTGTCTCTATCATGATGCCCGGGAACTTCTTGAGGTAAGTGTCGATATCCTCAAGATCCTCGCTGGTGATGCCCAGGTATTTCTTGCCGAATTCCTCGCTGAAGTTGAAAGAGAGGGAATCGCTGCCGTCGAAGACCGGCGTCCCTTTGGTTATGCTTTCCCCCAGGTGTGGAAACGGTTTGTTGCAGTCGAAGTCCTTTTTGTAGTCCATCGGCCTTGCAAGCTCGTATACCTTGATGTTCTGGAGTATGTTCTTCTGTGCGGGATCGCCCGCGGAGACTGTGTCGAGACTTGCCGAGAAGTGGAAACTCTTGAACTGCGGGTCTTTGCCGAAGTCCATCTCGCTGGCGAGCGGAATCAGCGCCACTGCGCTCTTTCTGGTGCTCAGCCCGTATTCTTTGTCCCTGACAGCGCCAATCGTGATTCTCGAACTGCTCAATCCCGAGAGGCTGTCAGCCATCCTCACATAGACTTGAGGGACCGGCATGTCCACGGTGTAGAACTTGTACAACTGCCCGGCCGGGACAAGATCCCCTCCGAGTTTGTCGCTGCTGTCTATGCAGGATGCGAGGCAGACGAGTGACGCCAGCCCTGCAAGAATGCGTGTCTTCATCTTAAAGCTCATCATAAAATCTGCAGTACTCGTCCACGTAGCTTCCGTCCTTGAGGGCGGCGGCGCTGAACGGCAGGACAGGAAGTCCGAGATCCTTGCACCATGACATGAGCTCCGGTTTGACGTCGGAAGCTCCGAGGATCACTCCGTCTGAGTACTGAGCGGCCATCCGAGCAAGATTTATGCCATCGGCCTTTTCGCTCAGCGGCTTGAGGTCTTCCTTCCCGACTCCGCCGAAGCATGCCTTCTCTGCGAAATCCGGACAGAAATCAGCCTCCGGGGTGTCGTCATAGAGGGAGAGCACGACCTTGCTGTTGGAGAATATCGGGTCTTCCTTGTAGGCTTTCTTGAGGTATACCGGGACCATGTGGGAGATCCAGCCCTGGCAGTGGATCACGTCCGGAGCCCAGCGCAGCTTCTTCACAGTCTCGAGCACGCCGCGGGCGAAAAATATGGCACGCTCGTCGTTATCCTCGAAAAATTTTCCGCTGGCGTCGCAGAATGTCTGCTTGCGCTTGAAGTAATCCTCGTTGTCTATGAAGTAGACCTGGATTCTTGCGGAGGAGATGGATGCCACCTTTATGATGAGCGGCCTGTCGACATCTCCGATGATTATGTTCATCCCGGAGAGCCTTATGACTTCGTGGAGCTGATTCTTCCTTTCGTTGATGCAGCCGAAGCGGGGCATGAATGAACGGATCTCTCTCTTGCGGTCCTGGACACCTTGAGGCAGGTAGCGTCCTATGTCTGCTATGTCCGACTCCGGAAGATACGGGTATATCTCGGAGTTGACAAATAGTATCTTCTGCTTAAACGCACTCATAGTTACAAAGATAATAATTTTTTTCGATAAGTCGATATTTATTATCTTTGACGCCAGATTTGAATCCGGATGTCCAGAAGCGAAAACAAGTTGCTCCGCAGGCGGATGGCCAACGCCTATTTGTCGAGTGTCATAAGCATAAGCCTTGTGCTGCTGCTTGTCGGCGCTGCGACTCTGGTGGCCGTGAATCTCGGTGAGGTGTCCCGGTATCTCAAGGAAAACATGAAGATTTCCGTGGTCTTCAATCCGGAGGTCACGGAAGATCAGGCTGACACCTATGCTTCTTCTGTTTCGGCGCTTCCTTATGTCAAATCTGTGCGTGTGGTGTCGCGCGAAGAGGGTGAGAAAGAACTCGCGAAGATGCTCGGTGATGATTTTCTCAGTGTTTTCGAAACTTCTCCTGTGCCTGTCTCCGCTGATGTGTCTCTCAATGCGGAGTATGTCGTTCCGGACTCCCTTTCGAAAGTTGTCAAGTCCCTTGAAGCCTCCACGCTGGTGGAAGAGGTGGACAGCAGACAGAGCCTCGTCGAAGCGCTGGACACTAATCTGGCCAGGATAACGGCTGTGTTCGCGGTGCTGATAGCAATCCTTCTCTTCATCTCTTTCGCGCTTATCAGCAACATGGTGAGGCTCAGCGTGTATGCCAGACGTTTTACGATCCACACCATGAAGCTTGTCGGTGCCACACGTGCGTTCATTACGGCCCCGTTTCTGAAGGCTGCCCTTGTACAGGCTCTTGTGGCTTCAGTGGTCGCGACGGCGGTCCTGTCCATGTCCCTATACGCCATGAGCCGCTCTTTTCCGGAGTTTTTCTCCGTGCTGAGCGTTTCTTCGATGCTGATTTCAGCCGGAGCCATATTCTTCGGCGGGATGCTGATCTGCACGCTTAGTACATATTTCGTAGTCGGAAAGCTGTCCGATGCGTCTAAAGATGATTTATATTATTGACAGTTATATGGATAAAATGGCAATTACTCCTAAAGGACTGAAGCTTCTGCTTGCCGGCGCCATAGTGATGGCGGCCGGCTATATCCTGATGATGGGAGGAGGCTCGGATGACCCTCAGGTCTTCAACTACGCTATGTTCGATGCCCGCAGGCTTGTGGCGGCGCCACTTGTGATATTGGCCGGCATCGTCGTGATCGTGGTGGCGATCATCGGTGAGTTCAAGGGCAAAAACAGCAAGGAGGAGAAGTGATGGAGTGGTGGGAAGCGTTTGTTTTGGGCATCGTCCAGGGACTTACGGAGTTCCTGCCTGTCAGCAGCAGCGGGCATCTGATGATCTTCAAGTCTCTGCTCGGGGTTGACGGCGAAGGGTTCCTTGATTTTACCGTCACCGTGCATTTCGCCACCGTACTGAGCACGATAGTCGTGTTCTGGAGCTCGATATGGAGGATCCTCAAGGGTGTGCTCCAGTTCAAGTATAATGACGAGATGGACTATTTCCTGAAGATTTGCCTTTCTATGGTGCCCGTGGCTGTGGTCGGATTTTGCTTCAAAGACAAGGTGGAAGCCCTTTTTGGAGACGGTCTGCACACGGTTGCCGCCTGCCTGCTGGTCACGGCAGTCCTGCTGTGCTTTTCGGATGTGTTCACCCGTAAAGTAAAGATACACAACACGAGCCGTAACGGTATCTCCTGGTGGCAGGCTTTCGTGGTCGGGCTCGGCCAGGCTTGTGCCGTGGCTCCGGGGCTTTCGCGTTCTGGCACCACTATCGCCACCGGTCTGGTGTGCGGGGTGAAGCGTGAGAGCATGGCTCAGTTTTCGTTTCTCATGGTGCTGATCCCGATACTTGGGGAGCAGATGCTGTCCATCCTTGACATGCTGAAAGGCGGGGCGGAGGTGGCCTCCGGTGTGGGTTTCGGCCCGCTTCTGATAGGCTTTGCCGCTGCATTCCTCTCGGGCCTTTTTGCCTGCAGGGTCATGGTTGCCCTGGTCAGCAAGGCGCGTCTGTCCTGGTTCTCGCTCTATTGCGTGGCGGTTTCCGTCCTGATTTTCATTTTCGCTTAGCGGATGGCGGAGCGTGTTGACTGCTACTTCGTCTCCGATGTGCATCTGGGGCTGGGGCTGAAGGATCCTGCAGACCGTGAGGCGCGGTTCGTGTCTTTCCTCAAGGGGATTCCGCGCGGGAAGACCCGTGCTCTTTATCTGCTCGGAGACATCTGGGATTTCTGGTACGAATACAGGGATGTCGTGCCCCGTTGCGGGGTGCGGGTGGTAGCTGCGCTGATTTCCCTGATGGATGACGGGGTACAGGTGTGGTTCTGCCCTGGCAACCACGACATCTGGTGCTATTCGTATTTCGAGAGTCTCGGCATGCATCGCTTTGACCAGCCGTTTTATACCGAGATTGACGGGAAAGTGTTCTGTCTCGGGCATGGCGATGCGCTCGGCGGTGCGAAGAGGGGATATGCTTTCATGCTGAAGGTATTCCACAACAGGCTGCTGCAAAGGCTGTTCAGCACTCTCCACCCCTGGATAGCCTTCCGTGTCGGGCTAGGCTGGTCCAATTCCAACAGGCGCACCCACAAACCATATCATTTCCGTGGTGCCGATGAACCTCTGTATCGCTTTGCGCTTCTCGAGTCGGAGAGTCGCAAGGTGGATTATTTCGTGTTCGGTCATTTCCACGATGCGGTGGACATGGTGCTCCCGACCGGCTCCCGTCTGATCGTCCTCAAGGATTGGATGGACGGAGGAAAGCCGTTTGGGCGTTTCGATGGTGAAAGCTTCGAACTGCATGACCATTAGCGCTTCTTGACCTCGCTGGAGAGGGTTTCCGTCTTGATCACTGTACGCGGCGGGGCTGTCATGAATATGGACCAGTAGAAACTGTCCCACTCGCCCGAGTCCCATATCCTGCAGAGTTCCTCGGTCTTCGCGTCTTTGCCTTTCGGGTCGTATCGCGATTTGAGGTCCTGGGAGAAGAGCCTGGCCACGAGCTGCCAGAAATTGGCCGCAAATCCGTTCTCGTAGGTCTTTATGATATTGTATGCGCTCATCCCGCATTCCCTGTCCACGAGCTTCATCAGCAGCAGGCCTTGGTTGACCGTCATGCTGCGGATATCCTTTTCAAATATCCTGAAAAGCTCTTTTTCCACATCGTTGATGTAGCGGCTGCGTTGCGAGCGCTTGCTCACATCGGCCGCTATGGTGCTGTCCACCTGCGCCATCATCTTC
>CAKUYG010000022.1 GCA_934702165.1 uncultured Bacteroidales bacterium
GCTTCTTGTTATCTTGTGCCATAATGTAATTTGTCTTTGTCTGTTTGAATTGGAGTGCAATAATACTACTTTTTCTGATTTTTCTGAAAAAAAACAGCTTTCTGGGCCTTTTTTCTATCCGGGTCGCGCTCCACAAAGACCGGTTTCATCGTTCTCGGGTCCAGTCCTGTCTTGAACATCACCGACGAGGTGGTCATCGGAGTGGGCATGAAATCCTGCACCTGATCCATCCAGATGCCTTTCAGACAGGGATTCTGCGCGAGTTTCCACATGTCCTGCAAGGTGCAGCCAGGGTGTGACGAGATGAAATATGGTACCAGTTCGGTATGAGTGCCATTCTCCCTGTTTATCTTGTCAAACTCGCGCCTGAGCCTCTCGAACAGGCGGAAAGACGGCTTGGCCATATAGTAGAGGACCTTGTCCTCCGTATGCTCCGGGGCGACCTTGAGCCTGCCGGATGTATGCCGGAGCATGAGTTCCCTCAGATACGGCTTGCCTGTGCTGTCCACAAATCCGTTTTCATCCAGGAAGAGGTCATATCGCACACCGCTGCCGATATAGGAATGTTTGACTCCGCGCACCGCGTCCACCTTATGGTAGAGGTTCAGCACTCGGCTGTGGTCCCTGTCAAGGTTGCTGCACGGCGACGGGAAGAGACAGGATTTGCGGCGGCATACGGCACACCTCTCAGAGTCGCGACCGTGCATCCCGTACATGTTGGCTGTAGGAGCCCCGAGGTCGGATATATTGCCATGGAACTCAGGCATCGCGGCAAGTTTGCGCACTTCAGAGAGTATCGACTCCTCAGAACGCGACTGTATGAATTTGCCTTGATGGGCAGCGATAGTGCAGAAATTGCAGCCGCCGAAACAGCCCCTGTGTGTTATGATCGAATCCTTGATCATGTCATAAGCGGGGATGCGCTTGCCTTTATACCGCGGGTGCGGCCGCTTCGTGAATGGCAGATCCCAGAAAGAGTCCATCTCCTCCTGAGTGGCAGGGGGATACGACGGATTTACCTGCACGAAGCCGTCACCCACAGGTTCTATGATGACCTGCTGGTGAAGCATGTTCGCATGGGTCTCTATCTGGTGAAAATTCTCGGCGAAGGCACGGTCGTCTTCCTGGCACTCTTCGTAGGAATGCAGCACAAGCGGATTGTCCACCCGCCATTTGCCTTTGCGGTAAAAAGATAGCTGCGGGATTTTCTCAATCTGGCGGAGATTGCGCCCGGACTCTATGGCCCTGGTCAGTTCCAACATCGGCCGTTCACCCATTCCGTAGCACAGCCAGTCGGCCCCGCTGTCCAGAAGCACGGAGCGCATGAGACGGTCATCCCAATAATCGTAATGGGTGAGCCGCCTGAGCGACGCCTCGACCCCGCCGATCACCACCGGTACATCGGGCCAGAGCTGCTTGAGAATACGGGTATAGACCGTGACGGCCCTGTCCGGCCTCTGTCCGGCCTTCCCTTCTGGAGTATAGGCATCATCATGCCGCAAACGCTTGGCTGCGGTGTAGTGGTTGACCATCGAGTCCATGGCCCCGGCATTGACTGCGAAATACAGGCGCGGAGCACCGAGCTTGCGGAAATCACGCAAATCATCCCGCCAATTTGGCTGAGGGACCACGGCGACGCGGTAGCCGAATTTCTGAAGATAGCGCGATATGCACGCAGTACCGAAACTCGGATGATCTACAAAGGCGTCACCGGTAAAAAAGATGACGTCGATGTAGTCCCATCCGAGCTGACGGACTTCCTTGACGGAAGTCGGGATATCACATTCTGTCAGGCAGTTCAATTCCGAGTATTCCCATGCCGGCCCGTAGCACGGCGGCTGTGTCAGATATAAGTTCCAGTCTCATTTCCAGCAGTTTTGCGTCAGGTTCGCGAAGAATGCCGGTGTCGTGATAGTACTGGTTGAACTCCTTTGCAAGCTCATAGCAGTAGTTGGCTATAAGCGCCGGAGAATACGCGGCTGCGGCCTCCGCCACCTTCTGAGGATAGGAAGAGAGGATCTGCACGATCCGGATCTCCTTCGGACTCAGTTCGGCATCCGCCGCCACAGCGGCCTTCCTGCCGGCCTCGGCAGCCTTGCGCAGGATCGACTGTATGCGAGCGTGCGTATACTGGATGAATGGGCCTGTGTTGCCGTTGAAATCAATCGATTCCTTAGGGTTGAAGAGCATCTTCTTCTTGGGATCCACCTTGAGGATGAAGTACTTGAGAGCTCCCAGGCCTATGATATGATACAACCTGTCCTTCTCTTCCTGAGGCATCTCGGCGAGTTTGCCGCTCTCCTCCGACGTCTCCTTCGCCTCCTGATACATCTTCTCGATCAGATCATCGGCATCGACAACAGTCCCCTCACGGGACTTCATCTTGCCTTCAGGGAGTTCCACCATACCATAAGAGAGGTGGTAGATGCAGTCAGCCCAGCTGAAGCCAAGCTTTTTGAGTATCAGCTTGAGTACCTGGAAATGGTAGTTCTGCTCATCGCCGACAACATAGATCAGGGAATCAAGGCTGTACTCACTGAAGCGGCGCTCCGCAGTACCGAGGTCCTGTGTAATGTATACAGAAGTCCCGTCGGAGCGCAGAAGCAGCTTGCGGTCAAGTCCGTCGGCTGTAAGGTCACACCATACAGATCCGTCCGGATCCTTGACGAAAACCCCCATATCAAGTCCTTTCTGTACGAGCTCTTTTCCAAGAAGATATGTATCATGCTCATAATCAGTCTTGTCGAAGCTGATTCCAAGAGCCTTATATGTCTGCTCGAAGCCTTCGAACACCCACTCGTTCATCATCTGCCACAGAGAACGGACAGCCGGATCGCCTTCTTCCCACTTGACAAGCATCTCGTGCACTTTGTCCATCACTGAAGGATCTTCCTTCTCCATCTTGGCGAACTCCACGTAGCAATCCCCAACAAGGTGATCGCCCTTCTTGCCGCTGCTCTGAGGGGTGGCACCGCCGAAGCGTTCCTGCCATGCGTACATAGACTTGCATATGTGCACTCCCCTGTCATTGACCAGAGTGGCTTTTATCACCTCGTTGCCGGCGGCCTTGAGAAGATTGGACACAGAGGCACCGAGGAGGTTGTTGCGCACATGCCCGAGGTGAAGTGGTTTGTTGGTATTCGGTGACGAAAACTCCACCATCACTTTGCGCCCTGTGGACGGAAGCTGACCGAAATCAGGGTTTGATGCAATGCTTTCCAAACTTTCTTTCCAATAGAGGTTGGAAAGACTGATATTGAGGAATCCCTTGACGGAATTGAACGCGCTGACTTCGGGGCAGTTGGCTTTGAGCCACTCACCTATCGCATTCCCTGTCGCGTCCGGAGACTGGCGGGTGATGCGCAGCAGCGGGAATACCACGAGGGTATAGTCCCCCTCAAACTCTTTCCGGGTAGGCTGTACCTGGAGCGATTCTGCCGGCACATCAGCGCCGTAGACTGCCTTGATGGCCTCTGAGGCCTTCGCGGCAATGAACTTCTCCGCGCTCATCAGCCGAGGTATGACTTGAGAAGTTTGCTTGCGGCCGGCTTCTTGAGTTTGCGGATCGCTTTTTCTTTGATCTGGCGCACCCTCTCTCGGGTGAGGTCAAGCCTTTCCCCGATCTCTTCAAGGGTCATCTCCTGACAGCCGATGCCGAAGAAGGACTTTATGATCTCACGCTCACGACCTGTCAATATCTGCAGCGCACGCTCAATCTCAGTGCTCAGGGACTCATTTGTGAGCCCGCGGTCAGCGCTCGGAGAATCGTCATTGGGGAGCACGTCAAGAAGGCTGTTGTCCTCGCCTTCCACAAAAGGTGCGTCCACGCTGACATGACGGCCGGAGACACGGAGGGTATCGTTGATCTTGTCCTTAGGGATATCTATCATCTCGGCAAGTTCGTCAGCTGACGGCTGACGCTCGTTTTCCTGTTCGAATTTGCCGAGTGCCTTGTTGATCTTATTAAGAGATCCGACCTGGTTGAGCGGAAGCCTCACGATACGGCTCTGCTCGGCCAGTGCCTGGAGGATGGACTGACGGATCCACCATACAGCGTATGATATGAATTTGAAGCCACGGGTCTCATCGAATTTTTCAGCCGCCTTGATCAGGCCGAGGTTGCCTTCGTTGATGAGGTCCGGCAGGCTGAGTCCCTGGTTCTGATACTGCTTTGCCACAGAAACCACAAACCGCAGATTGGCCCTGGTAAGTTTTTCGAGAGCCTCCTGGTCGCCTTTACGGATTCTCTGCGCAAGCTCCACCTCCTCTTCCGGTGACACCAGCTCCTCCCTGCCTATCTCCTGGAGATACTTGTCCAGGGAAGCGCTCTCACGGTTGGTGATTGACTTTGTAATCTTAAGTTGTCTCATTATACTATATAAAATATTGTCGCGGCCGGACGTGTATCCGGTCGCGACAAATCAATCTATCTGCGCTCAGCCGACTACTGGTCCTTTCCGAAGCCGAAGTATCCAGGTCTGCCGGAAGCGGTCACGCCCTCGATGAAGACGGCACCGTTGCTCTTCTTGGCTATATCAATGACATCTTTAGGTTTGCTGACCTTCTTGTCATTGACATAAAGGATGATGAACCCGTCCTCTCCGCCGGCCTCGGCAATCTTGCCGTTGCCCGCTGACACGATCTCAACTCCCTTCTTGGAGGCTTTGAGCGTCGCACCGTAGAAGACTATCGTGCCGTCAGCGTTCTGCGCTGCAGCGAGTGTCTCCTCATCCTGGAACACAACCTGAAGTTTCCGGGTCTTTCCATCGCGGATGAGCGTCACCTCAGCCTTGTCGCCAGGATGGAAAGCATTCACCTTCTCCTGAAGCGCCTGCGGTGTCGCGGTCTTGGTGGAATCTATGGCTGTGATGACATCCTCAGCTTTGATTCCGGCCTTGTCTGCAGACCCTCCCTTCACAACTTCAGCTATATATACGCCTTCGAGCGAAGAAAGTTTCATCTTTTCAGCCAATTCTTCATTTATGGCCATGATTGAAACTCCGAGTTTCGCACGCTTGACTGAACCGAAATCGATGAGGTCGGCGACTACCTTGTGGACTATGTTGGAAGGGATGGCAAACGAATATCCGCTATATGAGCCTGTAGTGGAGACTATCGCCGTATTGATGCCGACAAGCTCGCCCTCCTTGTTGACCAGGGCGCCGCCGGAGTTGCCCGGGTTGACAGCCGCATCGGTCTGTATGAAGGACTCTATTTTGAACTCTCCGCCGGATGACATCGAACGGCCCTTGGCACTTACGATACCGGCCGTGATGGTGGAGCGGAGCTGCTCCCCGAGAGGAGAACCTATGGCAAGCACCCATTCGCCCAGGCGGAGCTTGTCTGAGTCAGCGAACTGGAGCACAGGAAGTCCTGTAGCGTCAATCTTGATCAGGGCCACATCTGTAGCCTGGTCGGTGCCGATGACTTTGGCGGAGTATTTCTTGTTGTTGTTGAGCGTCACAGTGACGTCCGTGGCGTTTGCCACGACATGATTGTTGGTCACGATGTAGCCGTCCCCACGGATGATGACACCGGACCCGCTGCCTTTGCGCTCACGGCTCCCGCCGCCTCCCATTCCATCTCCGAAGAAGAAGCGGAAGAACGGATCTATGTACTCCTGCTGCGGAGCCTTGGAGGTCACCTCCACATAGACAACGGCCTTGACAGAGTTCTCGGCCGCATAAGTAAAATCAGGATAATCCGAAAGTGACAAATTGACAGTCTTGACAACCTGCCCGTCCGGTGTAGTCACAGTACCGGTGTGAACATCGGAAAACGACGGCTCCTGCGTCTTGACAATGCCCCATGCTGTGATCCCGCTCAGAACCACAGAAGCAAGCACTATGATGAAACCTTTCTTCATATGATAAGTTTTAAATTATTTCCGGCCCACAAAGGTCAAATTGTATGCCAATGTCAGGAATAATTCCTATTTTTGTGCAAACGTACCGATTAATACTGACACCGCATATGGAATTCATCGTTTCAAGCAACGAGCTGCTGAAAGGGCTTCTGGACGTCTCCAAAGCCATTCCGGCAAAGACGGCGCTGCCGATTCTGGAGAACTTCCTGCTTGTCCTGAAAGACGGCAGGCTGGAAATAACCGCATCTGACCAGGAACTGACTCTGAGGACTGCCCTGGAGGTCGAGAACAGCGTGAGCGACGGCAGCATGGCTGTCCCTGCGAGACAGGTGATGGACCTCCTCAAGGCCCTGCCTGACCAACCGATCACCATCAAGACCACTTCCGACGGCACATTCGCCTGCGACTGGTCCAACGGCAACTCCTCGCTGCCTTACTTCCCGGCCGCGGACTATCCGGAGATAAAGGGCGTGGGCGAAGACGCGACCATGGCCTCATTCCCTTCCGCCACTCTCGCGGAGGGCATAAGCAGCACCATATATGCCACAGCCGATGATGAGATCCGCCCTACGATGAACGGCATCTTCTTCGACATGGACACCGACAGCGCCACACTCGTGGCCACCGACTCGCACAAGCTCATCTGCTACACCACCAAAGACGTAAAGGTGAGCGGCAAGTCCTCTTTCATCCTCCACAAGAAGCCGGCGGCCGTGCTGAAATCAGTGCTCGACAAGGACGGCGGCGATGTCAAGCTCGCCTTCGATTCAAGCACCGTCGCATTCACTTTCGGTGAGACCATGATGGTCTGCCGCCTGATAGTCGGCAAGTTTCCGGAATACCGCAGGGTCATCCCGCAGAACAACTCCAACATTCTCCGCATAGACCGCGGCCAGCTGCTCGCCACGGTACGACGCGTTGCAGTCTGCGCCAACAAGGCGTCCAACCATATCAAGCTGGACCTCAGACAGGGTCAGGTGGAGATCACCGCGCAGGATCTCGGCTTCGCACTGGCAGCCTACGAGAAACTTGAATGCGACTACAACGGAGATCCTGTCAGCATAGGATTCAAATCATCGTTCCTTATAGAGATCCTGAGCAACATGACATGCGAGACCGTGGTCATGAAATTTGCCGACGGACGCAGGGCGGCCCTGATAGTGCCGTCGGAGGAGGACGAGGAGAGCGGCAAGATCTGCGCTATCCTGATGCCTATAATGGTTTCATAAACACTTTATCCGGATGCAACTCAATCTTACGAGGCCTCTGCTGTTTTTCGACATCGAGAGCACTGGCCTCAACATACCTGCGGACTCTATCATTGAACTCAGCTTTGTCAAAATCTTCCCGGGAGGGGAAGAGCGGATCAAGACATGGAAGATCAAGCCATGGGACTATGAGAACCGCTGCCAGCGGCCAATCAACCCGGAAGCGTCAAAGGTCAACCACATCACAGACGACATGCTCACGGGCTGTCCTACATTCTATGATGTAGCCGACGAAGTGGCCGACTGGCTGAAAGACAGCGACTTGGCAGGATTCAACTCTTCAAAGTTCGACCTGCCGATGCTCGCAGAGGAGTTCGAGAGGGCAAAACTTGCAGGCAAGGACCTGAAAGTCAATCTTCACGAGCCGCTGATGGTGGATGTGCAGAATATCTACCACATGATGGAGCCGCGCAACCTGCGTGCCGCCTACCGCTTCTACTGCGGAGGGGAGGACTTCGACAACGCGCACTCAGCAGAGGCCGACACTCTGGCCACATACGAGGTGCTGAAAGCCCAGCTGGACCGCTACTCGGAGCTCAAGAACGATGTCAAGGCCCTGTCCGCATTCGTAGGAAAGAAATATGTGGACTTCTCCGGACACCTCATCTACGATGACAAAGGCCAGGTGCTTATCAACTTCGGCAAGCACAAGGGCAAGACCCTACGGCAAGTGTTCGACACCGACCCGGGGTATTTCGGCTGGGTCCGCAACGGCAGTTTCACCCTTGACACCAAAGCGCAGTTCGCAAGATTCGAGGAGCAGTTCAAGAGAGAGAAGCTCGCCGAGAGGTTCAACTCAAGATGAACATAGTCATCCTGACATACTCGGGCAAAGTCGTAGTCAGACCCGACACTACGTGGGAAAAAGACGGAGAGGACTTCTACGTTCCTGATTTTGTGGACCGGCTGGGCTGGACGCCGGTGGCCTTCGCCAGGATGACAAGACCCGGAAGAAGCATAGGAACACGGTTTGCCGGAAGGTACTTCGAGAGCACGGGCCACGGCGTGCTTCTGTACCCGGAAGACCTTATGGACGGGTCAGAGGAGGGCTATGCCAGCGCCAGCTGTCTGGACCACACCTCTTTCCTGCCTGGCACACTCATGCCAAAGGACACCAGTACCCTCTTCAGCGTCTGCCGTGACGGAGAGGAAATCTTCCGCAACAGCGGCTCTCAAGAGAGAGAACTTGAAGAGGCTATAAGCGAAACGAGCAGGTTCTGCTATCTGAGGACGGGAGATCTTGTGGCTATCGAGATGCAGGCACGGTGCCCGCTCTGCACCCGTGAGGGAGAAAGGTGCACGATCAGCTGCAGTGAAAACGGCAAAAACCGCGAAGATGCGGCATTCGACATCATATTCTGACAAATTCTGGTTCATTATGGGATTCATATCTTCTTTTACCTGGAAAAAAAGTATCGTGAAATTCGGTGACGACTGCCGGAAAATCGCCTCCTACCCCTGGTTCCAAGGGGTACTGCTGTTGGGCTGTGTAGTGATAGCCATGTTGCTTGCCAACCTGCCGTGGACACGAGGGCTGTACCATAATCTCCTTGAGGCGCAAATACAGATACGTTTCCTGAGCGACGGGACAGACATCCTCTTCCCTAAGGACATGACAGTAGAGAAATTGATCAACGACATACTGATGGTCGTGTTCTTTTTCACTGTCGGGCTTGAAATACGCCGGGAGATCGCCCACGGGGAGCTGTCTTCGCCAAAAAAGGCGATGCTGCCAGTGATTGCCGCCTTCGGCGGAGTGCTGGCCCCTGCCTGCATCTATACCCTGATCAACAGCGGCACAGCCGCTGCAAGCGGTTGGGGCATCCCTACAGCGACCGACATCGCTTTTGTAGTTTGCATCCTGACCATGCTCGGGGACAAGGTCCCGGTCTCGATAAAAGTATTCCTGACGGCCCTCGCAATCGCGGATGACCTGATCGCGATCCTTGTTGTAGCCATATTCTACGGCAGCAGCATCAACCTCGCCCTGCTCGGAGTGTCCCTTGTAGTGATTCTCATAGCGCTCATGTTGAAGAGACTCGGGGAAAAGCACATGGCCCCGTATTTGCTGTGCGCCGTGCTGGTATGGGTGCTCTTCTATTACAGTGGAGTGCATGCGACCATGTCCGGAGTGGTGATGGCTTTTCTGATACCGGCGGAGCCGAGATACACCAAATTCCAGTACATCCGCAAGCGTGACAGGCTTCTTGTGAAACTTGCGAAATTCGACGGGCAGGATCCGGAAGATTTCCCGAACGCGAAACAGAAAGAGTGCCTGAGGAGGCTTGAAAGCGTAGCCAACGGCTCGATGGACATGAGCTACCGGGTTGAGCACGCGCTCACCCCATGGGTCAATTATTTGATAATGCCCATTTTCGCGCTTGCCAACGCCGGAGTTGTCATAAGTGATGCTTCATATTTCAACATCTTCAAGTTCGACCCGGCACTCGGCAGCGTCTCCATGGGCATATTCCTCGGGCTTCTGATAGGCAAGCCTGTCGGGATCACGCTTTTCAGCTGGATCGCTACCAAACTGAAGCTCGGCGAGATGCCGACAGGAGCCAACTGGGCGAAGCTCTTCGCTGCAGCATGTCTAGGTGGCATCGGTTTCACGATGTCGATTTTCGTGGATACCCTGTCATTCGGAGACAACAGTCCTGAAGTGATGATGCAACTTAGAAATGCCGGAAAGATCGCAATTCTCCTGGCCTCCATAAGCGCCGGAATACTCGGGAGCATCATGGTCAACATAGTCAGCGCCGCTGACAGGAAGCGGCCGAGATAGAAAATTGCGCCCGCTGTTTGCAGGCGCAATCTTTTTTGTTATCTTTGCAAACCGAAACAAAAGCCACTTTAGCTCAGTCGGTAGAGCAGCGCATTCGTAACGCGCAGGTCGCCAGTTCGAGCCTGGTGAGTGGCTCAAAAAATCCAGCCTTCGGGCTGGATTTTTTCATTATTCCGCTTTCAGACGCCATACAATGAAGCTGTATGCAGGCATGACTGCGCTCATGACATTCCCTTCCAGAGCAAAAGAACCCGTCTCCGGCACCAGGTTACAATCATCCATTTCTCCGGTAAGGACACTCTGCTCAACATTGCATCCGCCTTCAGCAAAGCCGGATGGAAGGTGGAAATCCACGCTGCACTCCACCGGCAGCACGTTGACAGCCTTGACTATGAGATCGCCGCTTGCGCTGTCCTTGACCACTGAGACCGCCAGACGTTTGTAAACGTCAGCGCGGTGATCTTCCAGACGCGCCGCTGACGGCAGATAGAGGTCACCTGAATTGCGCCCGAAGAGCTTCTGCACCTGATAACCGGTCGTAGGCTTGACCTCTGTCCCGTTGAAATAAATCAGATCCGGATTCCACTGCGTATGACCCTCTCTTCCGAACAGAGGAGCATAGGAAGTCATCTCTACCACGTCCCCGTTCCTCTCGACATTGCACAGATGCACAGCCTCGCAAAGGGCCGTCTCAAGACAGTTCTTGCGCTCCGGATTGTGGGCTGCATACTCCCCGAGATAAACCTTGGTTCCGCCTCTCCTATAGGAGTCATAGAAATCCTGATGATTCAGATACCATCCAGGAGCATTATAGTAGTGCTCGTCCACGAGAGGGACTCCAAGTTCTTCCGCAAATCTCCAACCCTCCTCATAGTCCGAACCCTGCCAGAACGGACCGACCGTGCCCACCACGGTGATTTCCGGGCAACGCTGCTTGAGAGCCTCATATATCATGCGGAACCTCTCCTCAAACACTTCGCTGATAAGATCCTCATTCCCTATGCCTATATATTTGAGGCCGAAAGGCTCCTTGCGTCCGGCATCGGAGCGCATCTTCGCCCATCTTGACGTCTTCGGGTCGCCGTTGGCCCACTCGACAAGATCTACGATGTCCTGTATATAAGCATCCATCTCCTCAAGAGGGATGCCGCCCTGCTGCCCATACCCTCCGCGAGATGAGTTCTGGCAAGGGACACCGGCGGCGATAACCGGCAGCGGTTCCGCCCCGAGATCCTCGCACATCTGGAAGTATTCGGAATAGCCGAGTCCCATGCTCTGATGATATCCCCACAAATTGCTGTCCTGGACACGGGCTTCAAGAGGGCCTATGGTATTTTTCCACTTATAAATGTTGTCAATACCGTTGCCGTGGGCCACACATCCCCCCGGGAAGCGTACGAACTTGGGATGCATATCATAAAGCAGTTGTGCAAGGTCGGCCCGGAGCCCGTTCTTCCTGCCCTTGAATGTCTTCTGCGGAAAAAGGGAAACCATGTCCAGATCAAAGGAACCGGCGGACAACGGTGCAATCTCAAGGGTCGCCGAGTCACAATCGGCCACAGACTCAAGCACGAACGTGGACTTCTTCCACGAAGAAGACGCGACGCGGAACTTTACACGCGCGAGCACGGCACCGTCCGGCGCCACAAGGCGGGCCTCGAAGCGTCCGGCACTCTTGCCGGAGCATCTTGCAAAGAGTGTGAAATCATATTTGTCACCGGCCTTGAGCGGAATCCCGTCATATCCCGGATTGCACAGGGCTGCGCCTGGAGACGACACCTTAAGATGCGCGTAATGAGGATTGTTGGCATGTATCGGACCGGAAGTCCTGATCTCCCACTCCAGCCCGGGACCTGACACGCTCCAAGACCAGGACGCGTTCCATTCGAAATCCCGGTTCTGCACAAGCTCGGCATACAAGCCGCCATCGGCCGCATAGTTGATGTCTTCGAAGAAAATCCCGATCAGTTTGTCGCTGATGGGGATAGGCGCATCTTGGGATATCGAAACATCGAGCCGCTGAGGTCCAAGACCCGGAAACCGCAGCGCATCGTCCCGCAGCCGTATAGAATTGGCCGCATCTTCCGCAGCCGACAGCCGGGCCGCGTCAAGCAGCCGCTGCACTTCAGCCCAGGAAACCTTGTGGACATCTCCTGTCACACTGCCTGAAAAAGGAAGTCCGAGCCTGGTCTGCTCCGGTGCACGGAACCTGGACAGCACTTCAGATGATGGATAATAGTCCTGCGGCTTCCAGTGGACCAGGTCCGCGGAGGTGGTCAGAGCAAGAACGTCCTCCTTCTCGTTGACCTTCCACCATGCGGTCCACATACCATCGGCCCCGAGGAGAAGATGAGGTTCGAGCATACGTTTTTGAGAGCCCCAATCACCATAGTCGGACTTCAAAAAGGAGTATTCCGGGCCTATCTCCTGCCAACGGACACCATCGGCGGACCATGCTATATGAAGGCCGTTGCGGCCTCCGTTCTGGAGTGTGGAATACGAAAAGACATAGGCAGAATCCACTGCCGAATGCGGCACAAACGTATCCTGCCTGACAGGACCACCGGCGACCAGCCCCGAAGCCGCAGCGAGGCATGCCAGTATCAGATGAATAGCCATATCCGCAAATATAGCCATTATCCCTGAAGAAACATCACCTCAGATACAACCGCATACCAAGTGAGAGATCGAAGTTGAACGGGCGGTCCTTGTATATTGTGGACACTGTGCTCCCGTCATCAAAATAATAGGCAAGTCCGGGCTTGATGAACACCCCGAGAGCCGGAGAGAACTTCCAGCCCAGAGAAGCGGAGGCCTGCACTGACCACTGGAACGGCGCGATGCTGACGCGCTGTGATTCTGTCACCCTGGACACATCCGACACCACATAATCCGTGCTGAGTGTCCCGTATATGCACTTGGCGGCCATTGCACCCGCCGACAGGCTCAATTCCAGCCTCTCCGACAACGGGAATGACACCCCAAGAGAGAGAGGCACACCAAGATAATGTAGGGTCTGACGCGAATCATAACGCACGGAAGATGAGCCGGAAGACATATCCGAGACGAGCATCGACCAGCTCAAACCTCCGGAGAGAAAAAAAACACCGCTTATCTCACAGGAAGCCGCCAACTCCAGACGCAGCGGCTGATGATGACGCACGCTGGAATAGAGATCGCCGGAGTTGCCCGACATTGAGAAATCACCTTCAGATGCCGCCGAACGTGTCTGGAACACACCGTCCTGGTTCCGTCTTGAAAGCACGGACAACATGTTCGAGGTGCTCAGGGCACGGTATCCCTGTACTGATGAAGAGGAGCCTGGCATACCTGAAGTCGAGACAGCGATGACTACGGCCCTCCTTGTCCCGACCGGCGCCGTCGCTGACTCCTCCGGGAAATAGTCAAGCATCCCATCAGCTTCCGCCCGGTCAGTATTTTCAACTTCCGGCTTTTCTACACCGGACGCCACCTCCGGCTGTCCGTCAGGGACAGTTTTCTCCGTCCCAGGCATGGATTCAGGTTCGCGGACAGACACAGTACGCGGTTGCCCCACGAGCCCGGAAGGCGACGGCAGCTCAGGTACAGCCAAGCCGGTATAGGAAGCATCGGAGAGGAGCGGACCTCCACACACAGGCATGAGAGGGTCATCAGCAGCTGCAGGTGACAGCAGCAAGACGGCGGCGAGTGCCATTGCGGAAGCTGAGACAGCTGAAACCGCGGCGACAATCCGCCTCCTGCGCCGGACACGCACAAGTCCGACCTGCACCCCTTTCCACAATCCGTCAGGAGCGCTTTCAGTATAGGCATCGAAAGCGCCTCGTAAATTGTCCTGCCATTTATCTTCCATTTCTATACTCTCTGATTTTTGCTGACAGCCGGGCCTTTGCCCTGCTGTACTGCGAACAACTTGCCCCCTCGCTTATTCCGAGCATGGCTGCTATCTCCTTGTGGCTCATACCTTCCAGCGCATACAGGTTGAATACTGTCCTGAAGCCGTCGGGAAGCTCTCTTATCATCTTCTGAAGGACTTGCATCGGTATCCCGTCCGTATCGGGGTCTTCCTCTCCGGTAGGGACTGATTCTGCTTCAGATGCAGGAACCGCATCCAGACGCGAACTGCGCCGCAGGCTCATCAGCGCCTCATTGATGACTATCCTCTTCATCCAGGCGCGAAGCGACCCCTCCCCTCTCCAGGTAAACTTGCGAAGTGAAGAGAAAACCTTGACGAAACTGTCCTGAAGCACATCTTTTACCTCTTCTTCATCTGTGATGTACCGACGGCATACGGCAGAGAGATACTGCACCTGCGAGTCATATATGGCTCTTACAGATGCAGCATCCCCCCTTGCGGCACGACGGACGAGTTCGCGCTTGTCCGAAGGCGCCCTGCCGTCACCGGATGGCATCACAGCCTGCTATATGAGAGGCATGTCACGGCTGACGGAAGCCAACGAAGCCTGTTTGCCGCTCTCGGAAACCTCCCCGCTGCAATAGTCGAACGTCACCTTGCGCTCCCCCCTGAATGACAGGTAGCGGATAGTCATCTTGACAGTCTTGCCACCGGTGTCAGGAAGAGCTGAAAGATCAAAAGCCACGATGCCGTTCATATTGATCCCGCCCATGTCAAACTTATCCTTGAGGGTGTCGTGACGGAATTCGAGATAATAAGGATCATCCTTGTCCGCTCCCATCACAAGGTTCACAGCATGAGGCTCATGCGGGTTGCCCCAGTCGGCGCAGAAAGACAGTGTAAGATACCCGTCTTCGAGCACTGTGACCCAATTGTCGATTATCTCGATCGGGGCGGTGCCGTAGGACTCGTCATCCTTCACCCTGTCTCCTCTGCTCAGCACGAGAGACTTGGTACGCACGCTGTCTATCCAGTTGACCTCCACGGCACGGTCGAACCTCATCCCGGTCCCGACATTTTCGTAAGGGCCTTTGTCAGTGAAGTTTGTAAGGGCCCTTACCTGCTTGCCCTTAAAAGGCGAAGCCTGCATATTTAGAGGCTTGAGGGTGGTCCTGTCATCAAGCTGGAGATAGAAGACCCCGTCAGCACTTGTCTTGCAGGTGACAAGAGCATTAGGGTACATCATAGAGTAATCCGGTCCGTCGTCCTTCAAGCAGGAGGAGAGGCCCAGAACGGCTGCAGCAAGCATAACGCCTGAAATGATTGTCCTTTTCATATCCATCAAATTTAAAACTTTTACTCTATAAATGCACAAACCTGCGAAACCTTGCATGCCAAGGTCAAAAAAAAGGCAAGCCCTTAACAGGCCTGCCGTCGAGAAATATCAGGACTGTTCTAGTCCCAATTGAGGATCTTCTTGAAATCGTATTCTTCAGGGTTGTCCACATAGGCCTTGGCGGCCTCGTAGTCCTCCTCGCTGAGGAAGTGGCAGATGTGGTTGAAGTAATTCTTGGCAGTGCCGCAGTTGATGTCCACGCGACGCGGCGGAATCTTGCCCTCTGCGTTCTGCAGGCTGTGCAGATAGAGAGGACGGGCTTCGCCGTACGCATCAACATAGACCATGCATCCGGTCTCGCCTTTGGTATAAAGGTCATAGACGCCCATGGCCAGTTCCGTGCAGTACGTGAGGTCGAAAGCCACCGGATCTTGGCAGCGGATGTCGTAGCCGATCTCAACAGGACGGGTCTTGACCTTGAGGCGGGTCTTCTTCATCGCCTTCTCGAGAAGTTCATCGAAGAGGACGGATTTGGAGATCTTTCCAAGCTCCGGATGTCCGTGCTCATCATAAGTCATGTGCACGCCGGCAGACTTGATGTCGTCCTCCGCGAGATCGTGGAACACTCCCTCGGCAACCACAACTGTGCCATAGTCAAGCCCGAGCACCTTGCGCCTGATGATTGAGGAGAGGGCCAGCTTGATGATCTTGTCGATGGAGATCTCCGTCTTGTTGAACATCTCCGGGATGATGGTCATAGGGCAATGGGTAGCCTCACCGATACCGAGCGCGAGATGGCCGGCAGAACGTCCCATGGCTGAAATGAGCAGCCAGTTGCCTGATGTGCGGGCATCCTCGTAGACCGTAGCCGCGATGTGGGCACCCTCGTTCTTGGCTGAGTTGAACCCGAAAGTAGGAGCGTTGTCCGGAAGAGGAAGATCGTTGTCGATGGTCTTAGGGACGTGGATATTGCGGATAGGGTACTTGTGCTTCTCGAGGAAAATGGCGATACGGTTGGCGGTGGAGGCGGTGTCGTCGCCGCCGACTGTGACAAGCAGCTTGATGTTGTTGTCCTTGAAGAGGTCGAGATTGAAGTTCTTCTCGAAATCCTCGTCTGTCGGCTTGAAACGGCTCATCTGGAGGTGAGAACCGCCACGTTTGAAATAATAGTCAGCCTTGAGGAAGTCGATGTCTTCAGTGCGAGGAGTCTTGGAGAAAAGGCCGCTGTAACCGCCGTGGAGGCCGATAACCCTGAAGCCGTTGCTCAAAAAAGTCTTGGCGACTGAACACACGACAGTGTTCATTCCGGGAGCTGGCCCGCCGCCGCAAAGGATAATTACGGAATCTTTCATTTGAAAAATATTAAATCTCACAAATTTAGGAACTGTCACGCTTTTTTCCAAGACACAGAGAGCATTTTTTGTTCAAATCAATTCCATGGCCACCGGACCTCTGAGATTATTCGAAAAGAAATTGTAAATTTGTAGTTTATGGACAAGACAACCGCACAGAACAGGATAGAGGAACTCCGGCAGATCCTCAGAGAGAACAGCAGGCGCTACTATGTGGACAACGCTCCTACAATCAGCGACTACGAGTTCGACACCCTCATGCATGAGCTGGAGGCCCTTGAAAAGCAGTGGCCGGAACTGGACAGCCAGGACTCCCCCACCCACAAGGTCGGTTCGGATCTCGGGACACCGGACGCCCAGGCGGCCGAAGACTCCCCGCGCGGCGGCTTCGTCCAGAGGCCCCACCGCTATCCGATGCTTTCCCTTGCCAACACCTATTCCATCTCTGAAGTGGAGGACTTCGTCAGCCGTGCTGAGAGGACACTCGGGGCAAGCAGTTTCACCTACTGCTGCGAGCTCAAGTTCGACGGCACGGCCATCTGCCTCACATACAGGGACGGCAAGCTGGTGATGGCGCTCACCAGAGGAGACGGCACGGTAGGCGACGACGTGACAGCCAACGCGCTGCGTATCAAGAGCATTCCCTCCCGTCTGCACGGAGACTATCCGCATGAATTCGAAATCCGCGGCGAGGTCCTTATGCCCTACGAGGCCTTCGACGCGCTCAACAAGGAGCGCGAGGACAACGAAGAAGCACCTTTCGCCAACCCGCGCAATGCCGCTTCCGGTTCCCTCAAACTTGCCGACCCGGATGAGGTGGCACGACGCGGACTCATCTGCACCCTCTACCATATCCCGGCCGAATCTGTCACATTCGATTCGCACTGGCAGGCTCTTGACGCAGCCGCGAGCTGGGGCCTTCCCGTTTCAGACAAAAGACGCATCTGCCACAACATCCAGGAGATAGAAGAATATATCGACTACTGGGACAGCGAGAGGAAGTTCCTTCCTTTCGCCACAGACGGGATAGTCATCAAGATCAACGAACTCGCCGCCCAACGCTCACTCGGCTACACGGCCAAAAGCCCACGCTGGGCCGTGGCCTACAAGTTCAAGGCGGAGCAGGCATGTACAAAACTTCTCAGCATCGACTATCAGGTCGGACGCACCGGGGCGGTTACCCCTGTCGCCAATCTCGACCCCGTGCAGCTCAGCGGGACAGTCGTGAAAAGGGCCACCCTCAACACCGATGGCATGATGAAAGATATGGACATCCGCATCGGAGACTATGTCTTCGTGGAAAAGGGGGGCGAGATCATCCCGAAGATCACCGGAGTTGACCTGACAAAACGCGGCAAGGACACCGTGGTACCGGTATTCCCGAAAGTCTGTCCGGACTGCGGCACCACGCTAGTCAAGGACGAGGACGGGGCAAAGTGGTTCTGTCCCAACACTGAGGGCTGCCCGATGCAGATAAAGGG